>DATJAY010000036.1 GCA_035515795.1 Candidatus Acidiferrales bacterium
TTTGAATTCAAACGGCCAGGACCTCTCGATCAGCGATCATGTCGGTAATCTCGGCTTTTATCTCTCAGCATCACGTCAGGAAACCGATCGCCGAATTGACACCCCTGTACCGAACCTGTTCCATGATCATGGCTTCGATTACTTCCTCTACGGCAAGTTCGATTATATACTCAGCGATGTCGATTACCTGACGGCAAATTTGAATTTCGGGAGAACAAACACAGAAGTTCCTTACGATCCCAATGTGCAAATTGCCTCCGATGTCCAGGAGACCACAAATTCCTTTCAAGCTATCTCTTATTTTCGGGAGATAAACACAGAGTCAGATCACCAGGAGAATTTGTTTGTCGGAGCGTATGCGCGTCAGGGTGGTCTGATCTATAATCCGGGAGACATCGACCCTCCGAATTTCAAATTCACATCCCAATATACTAGTGACACCACGGAGTCGTATCGCCTATTTGAAGATAGAAATTTCAACACTTTCGGCGTCCGATCTACTTATGACAAAAGAATATCTCACGAGTTTATGTATAAGACCGGCGTCAATTTCAGCAGCGCCGTAGGGAGAGAAAATTTTTCCTCTCAAGATTCCGTCGGCAATCAAGGGCCATCACTTCACAGTCCTTTTGCGGGGTCAGATTTTGGAACATTCCTCGAAGCAGACTGGCGCGTTCTCGATTGGACTTCTTTCGATGCGGGAGTTCGCTACGATCAACATATTGCTCCAGATGTTGAAATACAGCATCAGGTTAGCCCGCGCTTCCAGTGGAACTTTCTGATCGATGATAACAATTCAGCGTATGCATATTACGGCAAACTCTTCATGCCGACAAACATCGAAGGCCTACGATCAATAGCTCAAAATGTCAGCAGCTCAGTAACACCAACATATCCCGAGCGGAGCGATTTCTACGAGGCCGTCTATACACATAGCTTCTCCGTCGGCCTTCGGTTAAAATCAGCAGGCTTCTACAAATATGCACATCCATTTACGGACGATGCCACAATTGGTAACACGGCAATCAAGACTCCATTCAACATTTCTACGGTGAGAACGACCGGAGTAGAGCTGTCTCTGTCATATAGCGATCCGGGCACACCATGGTCGGGACATCTGAACTCGTCGGTTATCCATGCGGTCGGTTACGGTGCATTGACGGGAGGATTTTTGCCTCCTAGTACTGATGGTTCCGGAACAGATCTCGATCATGACCAGAGACTCTCAGTTGTCGCCGACATCAATTACCAGCCGCAGGATTGGTTCGTCAATCTTGAGGCCATCTACGGCTCAGGCCTTTCCAACGGACTTCCGCAAGCCATCTCCGTTTATAAAACGGGATTATTCGATTTCAACCAAGCGGTACACACGACTCCGTATTGGATACTGAACATCGGTGCGGGATATACTTTCTTTCTTACGGGAGAATCCTTCTTCCGTCCATCTCTTTATGTAACAAATGTATTTAACCACATACATTTGATAAAAGGGGCATATACAACTGGCGCGAGCTGGGAAGAGCCGAGAAATGTGGTATTTAAAATCGCATATCACCTATAAGTGGCTGAGTTTTTTTTGTCCATGAAGGAATAAAGTAGATGTCACATGTCCGAAAACCAATTGCCGGGGCTTTGATACTCAACACGTCAATTTGCTTGGTGGAAGCTCCGGCAGGTTTTTCGGCGAACAGTCTCAGTTTAGTCATGGACGGATTTCATAACATGCCGGATGAGACAGCACCGGTGTTTCTTTACCTTGCATTTATTTTATCTGCTAATCTATCTCGGAAACCGCATTAGACCTTAACCGCAGCCAAAGGCTTATTCTTCAGTGGAGCCGCGTGGGGAGAGCCGAGGAGTTTTATGTCTAAAGTCTCGGTGAATGTGGATTAAGAACGTTTATTCCGCCAGATGAAACTCTTGGTATGTGTTCCTTGTCGTATCGATTTGGACAGTCTTCTGAAAAGTGTGTCCACCTGGCGTGCGGAGGACAAATTCTATTTTCGTGGAGACATAGACGGTATCGGCGGTATTGTTCACATCATATTTAGTGAACGGGATTCCGAACCCAAAAATCCCATGGGGTAGGAAGAAATTGCCTGATTCATCTGTGATTGCCAAGGGAGTTTTCTTCACGAGAGATCCATAGTCGACGTCACAGAGCTCGATTCTAATATCCAGTACCATGGTATCCCCTACGAAGTGAATAACGTAAATGCCGTTGGTAATCTTAAGTGAATCCCAATCAATCAAAATCGGCGCAGTGCCCGTGGTGTCTTCAAATATTTTCCCCATGAACTCTCCGGTATACCAACGATAGAGCGTCATCGTCACATGATGGAATCGATAGCCGGGAAGTTGATACGGGATCGAATCCGATGGACATGTCCTCCCGATTTTCTCGAAAAGTGGAACCGGCTCAGTATCAAAAACATAATGAATACCAACTGCACCGATTGGGTCTCCGAAACTATCGACTACGTGTCCATAGAACATCCGTGACTCTTGCTCAACGCCAACGGGGTTACTTCCTTTATTGCAACTTTGGGAAACTATCGCAACGAACACGCAAAAACAGGTAATCGCCTTTTTCATATCCTGCAGCCCATTAACTCTGGAAATTACTCCTCCTATTCCGCGAATGCAACCCGCGAACCGTATTGGTTTAATAGAGAGAAAGACCTCCGACTTCGACGAGTCCGCTCATTCTACATCCACCGCTTCTCTTTTGCGAAGCAGGTCAACTCGTCTCTGAACTTCGGGTGAGCGATGTCGATAAGCGCTTTTGTTCTCTCGCTGATCTTCTTGCCGTGCAGGTTAACGACCCCAAATTCAGTCGCAACGTAATGCACGTCGCCCCGCGAGGTCGTCACGCCTGCACCCTCGGCGAGATGGGTCGCGATTCGCGAGACCGTTCCGCTCTTTGCTGTCGACGGGAGCGCCACGATAGGTTTTCCGCCTTCCGATCTTGCCGCGCCGCGGATGAAATCCACCTGCCCGCCGAAACCGCTGTAGAAATTGTAACCCATTGAATCGGCGCAAACCTGGCCGGTGAGATCGATCTGAATCGCCGAGTTTATCGCAACCATTTTCTTATTCTGGCTGATTATGAATGGATCATTGACGTAATGAGTTGGATGGAACTCGGCTATCGGATTATTGTGGATAAAGTCAAAGAGTCTCTTGCTTCCAAGAACGAACCCGGCGACCATCTTTCCCGGGTGGAGCGATTTCCTTTCATTCGTTATTATCCCGTTCTCTACAAGTTTTATTATGCCGTCTGAAAACATTTCGGAATGGACACCGAGATCCTTCTTCCCTTCGAGCGACATCAACACTGCGTCGGGAATTTTCCCGATGCCAAGCTGGAGAGTCGATCCGTCTTCAATAAGCCCGGAAATATTCTCGCCGATTTTCCTATAGACATCGATTTCATCCCCGGTCGCGTCCGGTTCAACCTGAGGAAGCTCCATTATCGGCGCGTCAACTTCGACCACTTTATGGACTTTGCTGATATGGATGAAGCTGTCTCCTAATGCCCGCGGCATGCTGTGGTTCACCTGCGCGATGACGACTTTTGCGACATCGGTTGCTGCCTTCGTTATGTCGACTCCTACTCCGAAGCTGCAGAAGCCATGTTCGTCGGGAGGTGAAACATGAATAAGCGCAACATCTATTTTTATTTCGCCCGAATAGAAAAGGCCCGGTATTTCCGAGAGAAATATCGGTACGAAATCGGCGCGGCCCTCGTTGACGGCATCGCGGACATTCTTTCCGAGGAACAATGCCGTGTGCCTGAAGTGATTTGCCATGCCTGGCTCGGTATATTTTGCCTTGCCAACAGTGAGAACGTGTATGATTTCACAGTCACAAAGTTCCGGTGCGCGTGCCACCATGGCATCGACGAGTATTTCGGGAACAGCGCAACCCGGGTGGAGATGAATCTTGTCGCCGGATTTGATGACTTTCACCGCTTCTTCAGCGGTGGTAACCCTGCTTCGATATGTATCAACCCAGGACATTGGCGATCACAGACATCCTTCTATCGGCTCAAATTTCTTTCCGAAAATCTTAGCCGCCCTCTCCTGCGTAAAGTGACCATCGAATGCACAAACTCCTCTCGCAAGCCCGCGATCCTCTTTCAATGCCGGTATAACGCCTTTCAGCGCAATCTCAATTACATAAGGCAAAATAGTATTGGTCAATGCGTAGGTCGCAGTTCTCGCAACCGCTCCGGTTATGTTCGGCACGCAATAATGGATCACATCATGGAGCACGAAAACCGGATCCTGAAGTGTCGTCGGCCTGCTCGTTTCAACACAGCCACCCTGGTCAATCGAAACATCGACGATCACTGCCCCCGGCTTCATCGATTTGACCATTTCCTCAGTCACGACATGCGGAGTGCGCTCTCCTCTCATGGAAACCGCTCCGATCAGGACATCCGCATAGGCCACACTTTTCTTCACGTTCACGGGCGTGACAAGCGCTGTCGTGACGCGTTTCATGAGAAGTTGATCAACCTTTCTCAGCTGTTTGATGTCGCGATCAAGTACGATTGCCTGCGCACCGAGTCCGACGGCCGTACGCGCAGCTTCGGTACCGACAACGCCCGCGCCGAGAATCACGACCGCAGCCGGAGCAATTCCGGCGGCACCGCCAAGAATTATGCCGCGACCATGGTTATCCGTTTCAAGCAGACGCGCCGAGATAAAAATTGAGAGCTGCCCTGCAATCTCGCTCATCGAATGGACAACAGGTCTATCGCCGTCTTCAGTCTCCACAAATTCATAACCGATCATATTGATCTTCTTCTGCAGAACGGATTCGATCAACTGCGGCTTTGCCACGGGGAGATTTAAAAAGCTGAAAGTGGTTTGTCCGTGCTCCATCATGTCGATTTCTTCGACCTTCGGAGCTTCGACGGAACAAACCAGCTCGCACCGCCTGAACACTTCGTCCTTGGAATAGACTACGGTAGCGCCCGCTTTCCGGTATGCTTCGTCCCCGAAACGGCTCAACTTCCCCGCGCCGGTTTCGACATAAACCGTATGACTATGGTGGACGAGCGTTGCAACAGCCGACGGGGTCAGCGATACGCGATTCTCATGCTTTGCAAATTCATTCGGAATGCCGATGTTCATAGCTCGGTTATCAGATTAAAGCTGCCATGTTTATTTAATAGTTGCCAAATGTCTCGGTTCTAAGTCCGTATTCAAAAATGTCGGATCACGTTCACTTTGTTACTTCATACAGCACAGCAAGCCGCGGACCGGTAATACACAGAGGCTTCAGCCCTGGATGCGGCACGTCGAGTTGAAGAAGATTGAGAAACTGAGGCCTCAATCCCGCCTCCAAATTACCATAGTAAAGAAATTTCACATCGTCCCTTCTTAGAACGGCTAGCAGCGAATCGTAATTACCAATCATCGGAAATGGATAGAATTGCATTCCAAGAAGATATGCAATATGCGGCTTCCTAGCAACGATCTTCGCGTTATCATACTGACCATGATATGCTTCGTGGAAGCAGTCTCTGACGAAAAGCATTTCATTCGGGCCGCTGCTTATATTGCGAGAATTGAACGAATATGAATCCCAAAAGGAGATTATGAGCAGAGCCAAGACAATATAGCTAAGTGATGGTCGCACATTTTTCTCCGCCCCAAACTTCGCAAGAAATGCTTTCAAAAAAAACGCAAAGGATAACATATACATCGGAACCAGGAATAGCGAAAATCTCTCCGAATAAAAGACCAGCAGTAAAATCACGAAGAAAGAAATGAAGATTATCATCAATCCGATTTTCTTTCTATCTGGACGAAAGAAAACCAAAAACAATCCCCCGGATAGAGAAAGGATGCCTATCGCAATGTTGGTCAAGCGCGAGAGATCATTAATTAGATGAGTAAAAGCGTTTGCCAGGAGAGTCGCGAGAAACAAAAACGGAGCTTTAAAAACAACGTCTGAGTAACCCGTGTATTGGTTGGCGAATTTAGACCAGAAATTGTCCCAGGTAACTCTCCCCCGTGAAAATACCTCGTAAGCGATGTTCTGATAATTCTTGTCGTAGAAAAAACTTCCGCGGTTTAGTTTCAAATAGATAGACCATGGCGCAGCAAAGACGACAAAGACCGCAACCCAAATCACGACAGCGGAATACCTCGTCAGACCTCTGACCTGGACAGATCTCAACAGAATTACGAATGGAACTACCAGGAGAAAAACAAGACCGACGTATCTCACGAGATACGCCAGCGACATGCATGCCGCAGATAGACAGAGTTCTGAAACCGTAATCACGGGTCTCCGAAACAGAAGGAGTAAACCCGCGAGAGAGACGGCGACGAAAAACATGTCGGTACTCGCTGTGTAAGAGTATTGAACGAACGATTTGTTGACTGATACGAAGACTGTGGAAACGAATGCAACATCGGAAGAAAACACGGATTTTAAAATCTCGAATATGAAAAGCAAAGAGAGGGATGCCGAAAGGGCTGAAATAATAATGCCTGACCTGAACAGATCTCCGAAGACCTTGCCAAACAATCCGAGAGTCCAAGGATATAACGGACCATGGAACGCATCTATTGTAATCTTGCCGAGCAAAAAATCCCGTGCCTGAGGAGCATACCCCCAGTAGAAATCGGTCTCAGCGCCGAAATCGCCTACCTTATGAAAAGTCAAACCAAAGAATAGCAGAGCAGCGAAGTATACTCCGGCAAATATCGGGATGAATCTCCTTGAATCGTAAAGCGGCTCCAATTGCGGAAACAATTTGGTCCGATCTAATTGCTCGGTGATATTCATCTCTCAGTTCGGAATGCCTCCTTTGTTGAAGCGGAGCCTCGCGCTTCACTTCAATTTTGATTTTAAGCCTTGGACTTCCGATTTTCCAAATACTCATCAATTGCCGCCGCGGAACGCTGGCCGTCTTCCATCGCAAGAATGACTGTCGCGCCGCCGCGTGAAAGATCGCCGCCTGCGAAAACTCCCGGACGGCTCGTCTGACAGTTCTTATCGACGACGACAGTCCCTCGCTTCGACATATCGAGACCGGGAGTCGTCGCCTGCAATATCGGGTTAGGCCGCTGACCAATTGCGAGGATGACTGTATCGACGTCCATGATGAAACCGGAACCGGGAATCTCGACCGGTCTTCTTCGTCCCGATGCGTCCGGCTCGCCCAGCTGCATCTTGACACACTCCATTGCCTTCACCCATTTGTTTTCGCCGGCGATGATCCTGACGGGGTTGGTCAGCATGTGGAATTCTATGCCTTCCTCCTCAGCATGATGCACTTCCTCTTCACGCGCGGGCATCTCTTCCTTGCTTCGCCTGTATACCAGATATGCCTTCTCGGTCCCGAGACGGTTTGCAGTCCGGACTGCATCCATGGCCGTGTTGCCGCCTCCGATCACCGCGACTCGTTTCCCAATCTTCACCGGAGTGTCATATTCCGGGAACTTATATCCATTCATAAAGTTGACGCGCGTCAGGAACTCGCTTGCAGAGAAGACACCGGGAAAATTCTCTCCCGGGATTCCGAGAAAGTTCGGGGTTCCCGCACCGGTTCCGAGGAACACTGCGTCGAAACCAAAATCGTCCATTAACTCATCGACCGTTGCTGTTCTCCCAATGACGAAGTTGGTTATTACTTCCACGCCAAGCTTCTTTACGTTTTCAATTTCCAGGTCGAGAATCGATTTCGGCAGACGAAATTCCGGAATCCCATACCTGAGGACTCCGCCGGCCGCATGAAGGGCTTCGAAGATCGTTACTCTGTATCCGAGTTTCGCAAGCTCGGCCGCACACGTCAACCCCGCGGGCCCCGATCCGACGATTGCGACTTGCTCTTTGCGTTTCTCATGTGCCATGGACCCGTTGGATAGATTGTGTATCCTCTCATAGTCCGCAACGAAACGTTCCAACTTACCGATCGCAACGGGCTGATGTTTTTTGCCGATAGGGCAAACCGCTTCGCATTGGGTTTCCTGCGGACAAACCCTGCCGGTGATCGCAGGGAGATAATTTTTCTCTTTTATTTTCTTCACCGCCCCGAAATAGTCTTTCTCGACCATCAGCTTGATAAAACCGGGAATGTCTATTCCAACCGGGCAGCCTTCGACACAAAGCGGTTCTTTGCAGTCGATGCACCGGAGCATTTCCCGTGACACAAGATTTTCATCGAAGCCGAAAGAAACTTCCTCGAAGTTATGTCTGCGGACATCCGCATCCTGCTCTATCGGGACTTGTCTCGAAATCTTCAGGCGTTCAGAAGGCTTCAACGTGTTAGGCATTCGCAGGCTCCTTCGTACCGACTTTGCTTCTCGTGGTGCATTCGCAGCCGGAGGAATCGTTTTGAGCAAACTCTTTGTCAAATTTATCGAGCGAGATTTTTTCCAGCTCCATATAACTTCGATTCCTCGTGATAAGCTCGTTGAAATCGACGAGGTGTCCGTCGAACTCGGGGCCATCCACGCAGGCAAATTTTGTTTCGTTCCCGACCGAAACGCGGCATGCTCCGCACATACCTGTCCCGTCCATCATGATCGGATTCAAGCTCACGAAAGTCTTGATTCCGAGAGGTTTCGTGAAATCCGAAACCGCTTTCATCATTATAATCGGCCCGATTGCGTAGACACCTTTGACATCCGGATCATTCTTCAAATATTCATCGAGCGCGTTTGTGACCAATCCCTTCATGCCGTACGAACCGTCGTCGGTCGTCGCAAAAAATTCATCGGAAAGTCCCCGCAGCTCATCCTCGAGTATTATAAGGTCCTTCGATCTTGCACCGACAATGGTGATGAGTTTATTCCCGGCATTCTTCAATGCCTTCGCTATCGGATAAACTTCGGCAGTCCCGACGCCCCCGCCGATGCAGACCACCGTCCCATAGTTGTGAATCGGCGTCGGGTTTCCGAGCGGTCCGGCAACATCCAGAAGAAATCCGCCTTTCTTCTGCAGGCTCAGAAGCTTCGTCGTCTTGCCGATCGTCTGTACCATGATGGTAATCGTACCGCCATCCGGATCGGAGTCGACAATCGTCAGAGGGATTCGCTCGCCGCGATCGTTCACGCGGAGGATAATAAAATTGCCTGCTTTATGTTTCCTGGCTACATAAGGAGCTCTGATCACAAATTTCGTTATGGATTTGGCTGGAGTTTCCTTGGAGAGAATTTCAAACATTAACTAACCTTTCGCTGCATTTTTCTTTTTGATTTTTGATGGACAGGGATATCCGGGACTTGGTGAAAGCCGCTTTCATCCTGGTAACCGATCGGTGCCCTGAGCGTCTCAATCAACAGCCATAAAATTGCCAGCGGCTCACCTGCTCCAACTATCATCCAAACCATTTTTCCTCCGTTACATATTAGATCCGTCACATTCCTCTTGTATCTCTATCTTACTTTCTCCTGATCCATAAGCTAACGAATTCATGCGAGCATTTCTCCGGATATCTCTTTTGTCCGCGAATAAATTGAGTCAATGGTTATGCCGATTTTCCATTATCAAACCAGCTGTTATGAAGCGAAATTCGTATGAATAAGGACAATCATGGCGATCACCACCAGAATCGGCGAGAAACAGGTCAATTTTCCGCAAGATTCGGAGGCAAGTTTCCAATTTCGCGTAATCAAAAGAGCTGTTCGAACATGATTAGCACTCCGATCACTGGAGTGCTTGCTTTTGAGATTTCAATGAGGTAAATTAGCAATCACGAATTGATAGTGCCAATTACAAATCTAATGATTACCAATAACAAGGAGGATTAATAAATGAAGATTAAGCCATTAGCAGACAGGGTAGTCGTAAGGCCGCTTGAAGCAGAAGAGAAAACCAAAGGCGGACTTTATGTGCCCGACACTGCAAAGGAACGCCCACAGCAGGGCGAAGTGGTCGCCGTCGGACCGGGACGAACCGAGGACGGGAAAAAAATTGTGCCCGAAGTAAAAGTCGGAGACAAAATCTTATACGGCAAGTACTCAGGCACCGAAGTCACTTATGACGGTATCGAGTACCTCATCATGCGCGAAAGCGACATTTTTGCAATCATATAAATGAAAGGAGTTTAAGATAATGGCAGCTAAGATAATTCAATTTGGTACGGATGCACGCGCCGCATTGAAGCGAGGAGTCGATACGCTTGCGGATGCGGTGAAAGTCACTCTCGGACCCCGCGGACGAAACGTAGTAATAGACAAAAAGTTCGGCGCACCGACGGTGACGAAAGACGGTGTGACGGTCGCAAAGGAAATTGAGATCGAAGAGACGATAGAAAACATGGGAGCGCAGATGGTGCGCGAAGTGGCGTCGAAGACCTCGGACGTCGCAGGTGATGGTACAACCACGGCGACCGTGCTTGCACAGGCAATCTTCCGCGAAGGTTTGAAGAACGTCACGGCTGGCGCCAATCCGATGGACTTGAAGCGCGGCATCGACCTCGCAGTAGAGAAAGTTGTCGAAGGACTGAAAGGTCAGAGCCGTGAAGTGACCGACAAAAAAGAAATCGCACAGGTCGGAACAATCTCTGCTAACAATGACAGCGAGATCGGCGAGCTTATCGCGAACGCCATGGACAAAGTCGGAAAAGACGGCGTCATAACTGTCGAAGAGGCGAAAGGCACCGATACGACTATGGAAGTCGTCGAAGGAATGCAGTTCGACCGCGGTTATCTATCGGCGTATTTCGTCACCGACACCGAGAGAATGGAAGCGATCTTGGAGGATCCGTACATTCTCATCCACGACAAAAAGATTTCAGCGATGAAGGACCTCCTCCCCGTCCTTGAGAAAGTGGCACAGAGCGGCCGCTCCATCGTTATCATAGCCGAAGATCTCGAAGGAGAAGCACTCGCGACATTGGTCGTCAACAAGATCCGCGGGACGTTGAAAGCGGTCGCCGTCAAGGCGCCCGGATTCGGAGACAGAAGGAAGGCGATGCTGGAAGACATCGCGGTGCTCACCGGCGGTCAGGTAATCTCCGAAGAGAAAGGCTTCAAACTCGAGAATACCACTCTCAACTTCCTCGGCACAGCAAAGAAAATAGCTGTCGACAAAGACAATACCACGATCGTCGAAGGTGCCGGCTCCAAGGACGATATCAAGCGCCGCATCAACGAAATCAAATCACAGATCGACAAGACGACTTCGGACTACGACAAAGAGAAATTGCAGGAGAGATTAGCGAAGCTTTCCGGCGGAGTCGCGGTGCTGAAGATCGGCGCGACGACCGAGGTTGAAATGAAAGAGAAGAAAGCGCGCGTCGAAGATGCGCTCCATGCCACCCGCGCTGCGGTCGAAGAAGGCATCGTCCCCGGCGGAGGAGTTGCCCTGATAAGGACGATAGCGAAATTAGATTCCGCAAAGACCGAGAACGAAGACCAGAAGATCGGCGTCGAGATCATAAAGAAATCTCTCGAAGAGCCGTTGAGATGGATCGTGAACAATGCCGGACTTGAAGGCTCAGTGATTCTGCAAAAGGTAAGAGAAGGTAAAGATGATTTCGGATTCAACGCGCAGAGCGAGAAATACGAAAACCTCATCAAGGCAGGCGTTATCGATCCGACAAAGGTCACTCGCACGGCTTTGCAGAACGCCGCGAGCGTTGCAAGCCTGCTTCTTACAACTGAAGCTGTTATTTGTGAAAAGCCAGAGAAGGAGAAACCGGCAATGCCGAGTCCTCCGATGGGCGACATGTACTAAGCCGAATTCAATAGATTGGCAAATGAAAAGTCCCGCTTTAGCGGGACTTTTTTTATGTTGCGCACTCCCCTGCGCGATTTGATGGCTATTAGGTTGCCGGTTCATGCTATCCACAGATTGGAAGAAATATGCCGCCAGAAACACGGAGACGAGGTGATATCGATTTCCGGACCACTATGCCGTATTGCTTGACAAAGGTGAATCGTTGAATTAAATTGCAAAGTTATGGTTGCGGTTGTCAGGGAACAATCGGATGCAGGCAGGCCTGATAGGTCGGGAAGCCTGTTCGAACTTCTGCGTCAGGAACTAAGCCTCAGGAACTACTCGCACAAGACATTTTCGGCATACAGAAGTTGTCTGAGGAATTTTGTGAATTTTTTTTCGCCGAAGAATCCGCGCGAACTGAATGAGAGTGATATTCGCAGGTATTTATTATACCTCATCGAGCAGAAACATCTTTCAATATCGAGTATTAACCAGGTATTCAACGCAATCAGGTTTTTGTACGTAGATCTGTACCAGCAATCGTTCAAGGTCGGTTCAATCCCAAGACCGCTTAGATATAGAAAACTGCCGACGGTTCTGAGTGAGGAAGAAGTTCTTCGAATTCTTGATTCCGTGCGAAACATCAAGCACAGATCGATTCTGAGCATAATATATTCAGGTGGCCTCCGTGTGGGCGAGGCGGTAAAATTGAGGGTTTCCGACATAGACAGCAAGAGGATGTTGATTCGCGTATGCGGGGCGAAGGGAAGGAAGGATCGGTACACGCTTCTTTCGGATGAGACACTTGAGCTGCTGCGGGATTACTTCAAGAAATACAGGCCGAAGGAATTTTTGTTCGAGGGAGCGAATGGGCGGAAGCATTATTCAGAGCGAAGCGTTGAATCGATCTTTGCAGATGCTAAAGCGGCTGCTCAAATAAGGAAGGAAGTCACGGTACACTCGCTGAGGCATGCATTTGCGACACATCTTCTGGAGTTCGGGACAGACCTGAGGTACATTCAAGAGTTACTTGGGCACGCGAGCAGCAAGACCACGGAGATTTACACGCATGTTACACATAGTAAGCTGGGCAGGATAATGAGTCCGCTGGATCGTGCCCGGAGGAAGATAAAGGAGAAATAAACGCAATGCGTATATCACGCCATAATGGGTGCATAAACGCAATTCGGTTATACAGTAGTTAGCTGAAACTGTTTTGCTTATTATATCATGAAAGGCCTGAATTAATGTCGTATGGTTTTCAAGATGGCAAGACGCTGCTGAGAGAGAGCCTGACAATACTCGGTCGCTTTCCGAAATTGAACGTTCCACTTGCGTTGACATGGTTAATCTACGTGCCAACAGCATTCTATGCTAAGTTCTTGTTTCCTTGGGAGCAGGCTGGCATCCTCAAAGATTTTGCATTTGCTCTGTTGGCAATTTTGATCCTTTCTGCAACAATTGGCTTCTCTTGTCTTGTCCTCCTTGAGATGCTTCGTCAGCAGGAAAGAGGAGAAAACATAAGTATCTTCCGTGCTTTTTTTCATGCTATCTTCCCGGATCTTCCCAAGGCATTCCCAGTCATTTTGTTGTGGATACTGGTTTGGTTTGGGCTTACGATCGTCGAGTTCTTTTCGAAGCCATTAAGCTCAGCTGACTCGAACGAGCAAGCGTCAGCAGATAGTGCAACAAAAGCGTTAGCTGGACTTACATCAACTGCAGACTTCACCCAAGCGTTGTATCAAGCCGTGAAGAAGGGCCTCCGCCTGGTGGTCTTTCTTGTGCTGCCTGCCGTGGCGTGGGATCATTTATGGCCAACCTCTGCCATAAAATACGGAAGGGATATGGTTAAGACACACGTGAACGCTTTTTCGAGTGCCTTTGTCTTGACAGATTTTGCTACATGGATGCTAATGATTCCGACTTCGTTTCTCGTAGTCGTAAGCGTGAAATGGAACCTTGCGCTGGCAGATCCTGTGTGGTACGCACTTATCCCAGTGTGTTCGCTCGCATGGAGTTTTTCTCTCTTTGTCGAGCAAATGTTTGCTGCCCAACTCTATTTATGGGACCTCAGGTGGCGGGAAGCCTGCAAGGTCGCTGCAGAATCCAACCGAGCCCTACCAAATTTGGAGAGTGTTGCGAAGCCATCAATCTTGGAAATTTCACCAGAACTGGTGGCCGTAGGCAAACTGGGAGGAAGACGTTCTTAATGGAAGCAAAACAGCTTCAGCTAACAAGCAGGAAGAAGACGCTCAATTATTATATATCATGGTGTTCGCTTCATTGCTCTCGCCCAAAGTCTCGACGCTACGCGACATTTATAGCGGGCGAGAGCGACGACTTCTTCCTGCGGGACGTTATGTGCAACGCGCCGAAACAGGCAACTCTATGCTATCAATTTTGTGAAGGGCATTCCGATGGCTGCAGGTAGCGAAATGTTAAAAGCAGCATTTGTGCGAATTCTCGTGGTTGGAGGTATAGTGATCGTCACTAGTTATGTCACGTTTGGATCTATCGCTTTCGAACCATTATCGCTATGGTTTGAGTTCGTAGTGAATGGCGTTACAATCACATTGGCTTACGCGGCGTTAATGTCAGGGCGAGTGTGGAATGTGGTTGTCGCTGAGATGCTTTGGTGCGCATTCACACTGCTAGTCGTGCCGCTCCCATATGGCCACCGGGGGAATTTCGTCATGGTCACTTCGAACGTAATTGCGCTTACCTTGGCTGTCTATCTTTACATTTTGGTGGTCAACAGACACATCGTTAATGTTCCGATTCTAAGGCTCATCGTGGCAGTCCTGCTTGTCGGACTCGCTCACGCGGTGGTCGTCATTTTCCTACCACTGGCAGGCGTAGAAGTATGGCTTCATCCAGGTAGGGTTCTTGAATGGAGCATTTTATATGTAAAGAATGGCATGGCAATAGGTATAATTTGCGCGATCGGCATGGAATTGTCTGAGTATCTTATCAATCTGATCGTAGCTCATCGAGAACGAGTCTGCTGACATGCTATTGACTGGGCAAATACCTGTGAGACTGGTGCGCTGCGCATAACATGCGGGACAAAGACGCTCGACATTTGTATATGCAACGTACTCGCTTCATGGCACACACATTATATCAAGAAGGAACGCGCCACGACTTTGTTCCGCGAGACGTTATCTGTCATGGACGCCCGCACCATGAAATAGAAGGGCTATAAGTTAACAAGAAATGGAGGATTATATGAGAGGATTAATCATGTTGTGCTGCTTCGCCATTCTTTTGTTTGGATGCAGCCATACATCAGTCGGCCCAAGTCCGAATGCGCCAGCGAATACCGCGATGTACAAGCTAGCCTATGTGAATTCGCTTGCAGGGTCGTATGGGAAAGGATTACAGTTGGTGATAGTTGAGAATGGTACTGGTGGAGTAAATACTGACGGCACGTCAGAGGAGTGGCTGTATGCTTACGTAGCGACCTCGACGCCTCACGCGACCTATTGGTTCCACGCAAACGAAGGTGGAGTTGCATACGACAGCACTGGCGCGGCACTTCCAGGAATGGGAATCATAAATCAGACATGGTTCAATAGCGATTCCGCTCTCGCTGTCGCAGAAAAAAACGGCGGGTCCCAGTTCAGAACGCAGAATCCGCATTGCATAATAATGGCCGCCCTTGGCGAAGCAGTCGTGCCGAATCCGAAGGCATTCTGGTATGTATCATACTACTCAACCGATAACAAGACAGTCTTTGTCCAAATCAATGTTGATGCGAGCAGCGGTGAAGTTTTTGTCCTCTAGCTATAATCGCCTCTTGGAACATCGCGGGCGTCCACGAACAGATAACAACCGCAAAGAAGACGCTCGATTATTGTATATGTATATGATGGAGCTCGCTTCATCCCGATTGCCGCAGGCCATGGAGCTACGCACATTTGTAGGCGGCAATCGGGACGACTTTTTTCTGCGGTACGTTATCTGCCATTTGCACTGAGTGATAAATGAAAGGAGGAATAGATAAAATGAAAATGATGACAACGCTCGCATTGATTGCTATCCTCATTGCTGGGTGCGACATTCTCAAGACGAAGTCCAACGGTAATGGTGGACTCACCGCAACGTTTTCCCTCACCGATACGACTGGGCACGTGGCCACCGTGTTCCACTCTGGCGAGCAGTTTTTAATGTCTTTTTCCGTCGTGAACACAACCAACGATACGCTGACCTATCATTACTCAGAACCTCCCGTGATATTCAGTATTCTAAAGGATGGTAATGTGGTGGCTTCATCAACTGACGGATATGTGTTCCCCATGAACGTTAACGCTGGTTTCGTAGCACCTGGGAAGGCGCTTGCAGGCTCTTGGAAGGCTCCGAATACTCCAGCTCAGAATCCGAAGGTTATGCTAGCTGCGGGTACCTATCAAGCTAGCGTATCATTTTCTCAATTTGAGGAGGCGAAAGTAAATCCCGTGTCCACGATAACCTTCTCAGTGATCCAATGAGACCCTCCGCACAAAGTTATGGTGGACACCATTCCGTGCAAACGGCAGATAACAACGAGAAAAGAGATGCTCGGTTATTATATATTATGGTGCTCGCTTCACGGCGCGAACATTATAAAAGAAGGATCGCGCCGCGACTTTGTCCGGCAACACGTTAGCCGACACGCGACATCTAACAAGCGTTTAGGCTGAAGCACAACATAAAGAGGATACAGTGAAGCACGCACTTATTTTCATGACGTTAATGCTGGTGGCCGCTGGTTGCACCAGCACCAAGAACCCGGTCTCTGCAGGTTCAGGTACTTTACAATACATCCTAACCACTGCCAAGCAGACCTACACTGCCGGCGATACGCTACATTTCACGTTGAGTGTTCATAATGTCGGTTCTGCGACAGACTCGGTCGCTATTGGCGACGCTATATTGATCACATGGTCTCTGAAGAATACTTCTAGTGCCGTGATGTACTCTGGTCAAGCTCCCACCGGTAATTTGATAGGCCTAGTTCCCGTGGCTCCTGGCGACTCAAAAGTAATCGACGCATGGACGCACGGCTTGACCGACTCGTCCGGCAGCCCCCTCCCGACAGGGTCCTATACGTTCGCTGTGGACTATGGCACCCACTTCGCTTCTGCAGATTTAAGTGTACAGTAAATGTCAAGGCATCGGGTTACTTCAGGGAGTTGCGCGTCGGCTAACAAGCGAGAAGAAGACGCTCGCCAATTTTATATGTCGAGCTCGCTTCATGGCGCGAAGCGCCACGACTTCTTCCCGCATCACGTTAGGCGAAATGCGCGGCATGGATGTAAACCATGAGAAGTGAATTGATGAAATACAAGTTCCTTTTGCGATGCTTCTCTTTTATTTCCCTTTCAACTATTCTGTATCCGTCATCAGGCAATGTTGCAGGTGTCGGGAATGGAGGTTCAGATTCGACCAGACCTTCAATAACAAATGCAATCCAGAGGCTTGAAAAGGCAATGAAATTTAAGTTCGCGTTAGGCTTCTTGATTAGCCATCGGCGTCTCTTGAATCTCGAATACTTGGAGGACTCTGACACGACACGAATACGGATGGAAAGAAACCTTTTTGCTGATAACCTGATTGAGAGATTTGAGATCGCAGATTACACTTACGATCTGTGGAAAGTTAATTCGATGAGGGGAGACAAGGAATACTACTTGCTCACCGATTCCACATTAAATGGAACAGGCGAACTCGATCTTTTTCTCTTCGAAGCAGGCCAATCGCGCTTTTGCGATTCACTTCAGTTGAGTTCTCGAGATGAGGGATTGTATCAATTTACCCAGTTAAACAATCATAGCGTCATCAAAGTCGAAAGAGCCTTTGATGCAACGGGTTACTACCGAGAAGATGAAGCTTTCGTGGGAATAAGCGATGAGAAGTTTCAGGATCTTTTCGATTTTATAAGGCTTGAATTTTACCGACCGGAAGACGAAGAAAACGCGAAATGGAAAGTTCAAAAAATATCTTTCGTTGATCTGAACCAGGACGGCTTTGTGGACATTGTTGAAAGCGAAAAAAAGGAAATAATAAATATCCCCGAAGCTGAATGGGGAGCATTTGCTTCAACTAAACTTTGGTTGAGAACAAAAGACAGCAATTATTTCTATGACCTGAAAGCCGAGAAGGTCCTCTCGAAAAAGCAATACAAATATCTATGGGACGAGAGAAGATGCATCTTTTCCAAGGTGCCTTAATGTGTTCAACCGAGAAAGAAAATGAATAGTCTAAAGCCGCACACTTCGCCTAACACGCGGAAAAAAGACGCTCCACATCTGTATATATCGTGGTCGCTTCATGTCGCGCACGTAGTGGGCTTCAAGGAGCACGGCACGAACGTGATTGCCGCGGACGTTATGCGTCATCGGTTTGCGCGAACCGGAAGGGAGCACACGTGAGAACATGTATCGATTTATTGCTGGTCGTTGTCCTAAGTTGGGCTGCCTCTGGATGTCAGGGCATCCTTGGTCCAAAGTCAGATGGCAACTCCAATCAACTTCTTCCGTTGCACGTTGGGAACCAATGGGTTTACAGCGTCACCGTGTTTGACAGCTCTGGCAATCAGACATCGTCCTATCTCGACACCGCAGTTGTCAAAATTGATACTACAATTGCGGGCCTAACATGGTACCTTGTTCCCACGCTGCCCGGGATTGACACAGAACCTGGTTTATACCTCACGTATTATGCTAATGAGAACGATGGACTTTGGGAGCGGCTCTCGTCGCATGATACAGTATTCCAAGTATTCTTCTTCAAGTATCCGGCCAATGAAGGTGAATCTTGGGAAACTCACCCCAGGGATTCCTCATGTGTTCGGGCGGCTGATTGCCAACTCTCAGTGCCCTACGGCTCGCTGCATTGCATCAAGTATCAGATGGGTATAGAGTTCTCGCGCTATGACAGCGTCTTCGCATACTTCAAGCCGGGCCTCGGTCTCGTAATGTTCGAGGAATACCTTAACAATGGAAACCAGTTTTACTCCGGCCGCTTTTGCTTGGCCGCCAAGGCTGTCTTAGTGAGTGCATCAGTAAAATGAACCATCACGCAAACCGACGAACGCATAACAAGCGGAAGAAAGACGCTTCCCGATCAGGAGTATATCGGGACAGGCTATTTAAGGATCGCTTCATGGCACGCACATTATATAAAGAAGGAGCGTGCCACGACTTTGTCCCGCCAGACGTCAGCCCCAATTGTTTTGGATGACTTGATAAGATGCTAGACTTGCTTCATACGCCTCGACGAAAATCAACCTTTGCGATATTCGCGTTCGTAATGATAGCCCTGTCGCCGATTCTTAACATTATCGACTGGTACCAATCCGACCAGAAGCTCGTCTTCGTGCCGATTGGAATTGACTCGCTAACGATAACAATTTGGCAGTATCTTCTTCTCTGGTCGATGTTTGGTGTACCGTCAATCATTTTCACCTCCGTTTGCCTGGCAGGATATCCTGGTCGCAAGAGTCTTTTTGGTTTCAATAAGGATCGCCCAGTATGGAGCACCGTATGGAGTATTTTATCAATAGGCACCATTGCCTATGCTACGTTCATGTATGTTGAGCCAAATTCCAGGATCATGGTGCTTGAACGACTCTATACGGTTCTCCTGGTGGTGCTGGTCTTACATCTTAGAACCGCTGTTATATACTCGAATCTCTTTGAGAGAGCGCACAGTATCAAAGCATAGTGGAAACCATAAACGGCAAAACAATTTCGCCTGACGGCCAGAAAAAGGACGCTTCCCGATCAAGAGTATATCCCGCTCATTATTATTAGAAAAGGAGTATGCGGGATGCCGCAAGGCGGCATCGGGACAGGCTATCCCTGATCAAGAACATATCAGGGCAGGCATGGATCGCTTTCCCGAACACGATGTTCGGGAAGCCGATCATCACGGGATGTTATTTTGGATCGGCTCACGGCGCACACATTTTATGTCCTAGAGAGGCGAGCCCCGATCTTCTCTTACTGCATATTTGTGAAATTCCAAACCAGACTTTCCGGAGGTATTGATATGGGAAACTTAAACATTGATGCGGGCAAGCATCCGTCAAAGAAGTACCCGACAATCGGTGTCTGTGGTCTTGATTGCGGTTTATGTCCAAGGTTCTACACCGTAGGCCCATCGAGATGCCCGGGGTGTGCTGGTCCCGGCTTTCATGACAAACATCCGACATGTTCATTCATAACCTGTTGTGTAAAGAACAAGAATCTTGAAGTCTGTTCGCAATGTTCGGATTTTCCATGCGCAAAGTTCAAAAGCGCCGAAGAATACGGGCTAGCGAATGAGTCTTCTTCGTATCCATCATCCAGGAAAATTTTGCCGAATTTGTGTTTCATTAGGGAACACGGGATCAAGAAGTTTATGAGTCAACAGAAGAAACGTATCGATTTGCTTGAGACCATGATAGAACAATTTGACGATGGAAGATCGAGAAGCTTTTTCTGCAGAGCGGCCATTTTTCATGATTCTGCGGCCTTGGCGAGCTCAATTCGGAAAGCGACAAAGATAATTGAAGGTAAAAAGATTAAAAAAAACGATAGGAAAACCAAAGCAAGGATTCTTAAAACAGTCATTAATGAGATCTCCTTGACAGAATGATAGAGATGTAATTGTTTACAGTACTTCGAGAATCTTTCCCGGACAGCGTTTGCGAGTTCGCGGGACAGGCGGCTAAAGGCACTCATCATCATAGAACAAGACTACGAAAGACCAACAATGCAGATGACGATTAACCTCGGTGATTTTCATGATAAACTACCCATCGATTAATCCGCTCGCACACAGCATGATCCAACAGATATAACTTTTTTATGAAAAAGAAAATAGCTTCTGCAGTATTTCTTATCTGCCTGTATAGCGGCGCGGCAGAGGCGCAATCATTTGCCTTTGGCGATCACTGGTATAATAACCCGTTGGGCTTTTCTCCGTTGGAGCTCCACGCAGCGAACGGATTTCTTATTCCTGCAGCGGCAGTCACTGCCTGTTTGCTCTTAACAAATAACGACACATCGCTAACGAACCGATACTCATTCTATAATGAAGATGGAGTATCGTGGGGTTACAAGATTCCTTACACAACCCTGTTTCAAGATAACATAGGCATCACCTACGGTTTGCGGCGATGGATGCAAGCGGGAGCGGAGCTGAGTTTTTATTTTCCCAGAGACGAATACAACAATACCGCAGGAATTGGAATACGGCCGTTCGCGAGATTTTTCCCTGTGAACGGGGAAAATTGGAGATTATACTTTGAGTGCGGAGCAGGTTTGATTTATTTCTTTGATAATTTTCCGAAGTCAACTTATGCCGACCCTCGACTCGGCACTTATTTGAATGCCACGTCAAAGTATGGCATCGGGTCTGGAGTCAATCTGGACAAATCGACGTCGCTCGTGTTTGGCGTGAGGCATATCCACGTGTCCAACGGAAATCTTGAAGGATCGAATAGGAACCCATCGCACGACAGCAACGGCTTCTTCATCGGCTTCACTTACGAACCGCGCAGAAGCCTGCCATAGTCAGACCGGCAATCTTCAAGACTGTTTGCACATGATGGACACGTCTTCCTTGTCAAAATATGAAGCGAGCGTCTACATCGGACTCGATTCAGGAAAGAACCGATACGTTGCGCATTGGCTCGACTCATTCGGCGGAGCAGGCGCACGGGTCGTCGGTATCGGGCCGCTGTCACCGGAGAAGATAGAGATTGTGTACCCCTATACGGAAGGAGGCTTCAGAAATCTCTTCACATACGACGCACAAGCCGACAGATGGGAGCTTCTCATTGAATCGGAAGACGCGGGCGATCGTCGGAGATTAGTTGATGGATAAAAGACTTAGGTTTAAGACAAGGCTAGAATATCATAACTGGCTCCAAAAGAATTGTTCGACGAATGAACCGATATGGATAGAATTTTATAAAGACGGGACAAAAGGGATAACATATGATGATGCCATCGAAGAATCATTATGTTTTGGATGGATCGATTCTCTGATAAAGAAGGTCGACGAAAAGATTTACGTAAGAAAGTTTTGCAGGAGGAGATCAAACAGCAAATGGTCCGAAACGAACCGGAAAAAAGCGGAAGAATTAATCGAGCAAGAACTAATGACGCGACACGGATTGAAAACAATTCTAGAAGCAAAGAGTAACGGTCAGTGGGAAAAAGGAGACGAAAGAGAAGAGATTATTAACGTCAGCGGGTTGAGAAGTGTATTGAAAAATAAATTAAGAAGCCTCACTGAATTCGATAGGTTAAGCGAATCGTTAAAGAAACATTACTCGTTGTTTTATTTCTCAGCTAAGAAGGAAGAGACCAGAAACAAAAGAATAGAATTGATAATGGAATATATGAAAACAAAAAAGAGATTTATGTAGAAGTTCTCAAGTCAGTGACTACGTTATAAGAGGAAATATTATGCTAATAGGTGCCCATTGCATCATACACAGCAAAAATCCTGATGCCGATCGCGCCTTCTTCAAAGATGTGCTGAAATTGTCCAATGTGGATGCCGGCGATGGCTGGCTCATTTTTGCACTCCCACCTTCTGAAGTTGCAATCCATCCGTCAGACAAAAACAGCATTCATGAATTGTATCTAATGTGCGAAGACGTCGATCAATTTGTTTCCGAGATGGAGAAGCTCGGCATTCTGTACAGTCCTGTCGAGAATCGGGGTTGGGGACTGCTTACAGAGCTCACATTGCCGAGCGGAGGCAACCTCGGAGTATATCAGCCTCACCACGAGAGACCCAGGACCGATAATAAACGAACACAACGCAGACCCGTAAAACATTTACCCAGGAAGACGAGAATTCGGCGTAAGTGAGGCGGCCGCCAGCTTGCGAACACTGGTTGGTTCCTAAATTTCGTGCAACAATGTGTTTGGACGTTCGTTAACCTAAGAAGGTGACGGCTTGACGGTAATCCCTGACGGCGTTCTATGAACGTGCTCGGCTATTTCTTCGCGGGATAGGTATATTGAATGTTCTCCTCTTTCATCTTGATCGGGCGAACTTCAATTCTGGCGGTGGTTCCATATTCGAACTCCGGATTGCGTTTGGCGATTGCTATGGCTTCATCGATGTCCATTACCCGGACATGATAGTAACCAACGATCACTTCTTTGGATTCGCTGTATGGTCCGATGTCCCAGGTTCCATTCGAGCCGGAGATCATTTTTCCTTCTCTCGCGAGCGGCTGCGCGGAGATCAGCTTTCCCTGTTTTGTCAGATCATCTATGTATACTCTGCACTCCTCCACAAATTGTTTTTCACGTTCAGGTGACCAATTCGCCTGGTGATCATGATGGTTGCGTATAAGTAACATGAATTCCTTCATCAGTTTCACTCCTTTCATTAAGCGCAGGATGTTTTTGTATTCAACCACCATCAATACACAAGAGTTCCATTTGAATTGCGCCATGGATAATGCCAGATAACTCACACAAAGGCGATTCTGATTAAATATGCGTCGGCATGATCAACTCGATTATTGCCCGGAGTATGTCCATGCCGAGATTCTCCGTATGCCATTAAGTCTATGCCGCTCTCTTTACGATCCCCTTCCCTATGCGATAGAAAATAAAAGTAAATTTCGTTTGATACGAATTGATAGCGGCAGGACTGAGACAATCGTCCGGACGGGCCGTCGCCACTTATCTCATCTCTGCGACAAACTTCGCAAGCTCATCCACCAATTCCGCAGGCGACTCTACTTCGTATTTTGCGGCAGTGCTGTGGTGCTTGTTGCCTACGAAGATACTTATCCCGCCCATCTTGTTGACTTTCTTGAAGCCGAATTCGTCAGTTGTATCGTCGCCAAAGAAGATAGGAGTTCCCTGGTTGCCAAACTTTTTTAATATCAACTCAATCGCTTTACCTTTGTCCCACTCCACGGGCGCTTTTATCTCGACCACCTTCTTCCCGTGGAAGACATCTATCCTGCCTTTGCGGACAGGGCCGGAAATAATTTTGTCCAAATCCCGCAAAAGCGGTTTTACCTTTGTCGGCTCGACAGTCCGGTAGTGGATAGAAATGGAATATTTTTTCGAGTTTACTCGTGACCGGTAAGGCCGAAGAACTCTCTTGATTTTTTTCCCAAGCGAAGTAATGTAGCCTGAAGACTTTGCGGAATTCGGCTCGACGAACTTCAAGCCGGGTCCTTGGATTTCAACTCCGTGGTTTCCCGAATAATAAATTCCGTTAATCCCAACGAGTCTTCTGAGGTCTGAGAGCTTTCTGCCGCTTATGATTCCGATGGGAAAATTCTTCCCAAGCTCCTCGATGACGCGCTTTGCCTTCTGAGTCAAACCCGCCTCCTCCGGAGTTGGAACAATTTCTGCAAGTGTGCCATCAAAGTCGAAGAAGAAAACAGGGTTTTCGTCCGCGGCTTTCGCGAGGATCTTATTCGTGAATTTCCGAGGTGACATGCAAAGTCTCTTTCAGTATAGTTATGAAAGGCAGAAAGTGACAAAGGCACACGGGCTCAAAGGAAGAGAAGGCTCATGAAGCGCCCTGACTCTCTGACTTTGTTACATCGCGCGTCCGTGCCCGACATGAGAAATCTACAGATAGACTAAATCCTTATCATAGAACAGCGATAGCGACAGTAAAAGATAGTCGCGCAGATGCCTGGTAATCAAGAAATTCTGCCTGATATGTTCCCTGCCGTTCCTTCCGAGTTCACCTGCAAATGCCGAATCATTGATCAGCTGCTTGATCCAGTATGCGGTTCCTTCGATGCTGTGGGTCAGGATTCCGTTATATTTGTGCTTGATCTGCAGCGGGATCCCGCCGACGGCAGATGCAATTACGGGTTTCGATTTCCAAAGCCCTTCCGCAACTGTCAACCCGAATCCCTCCTTCAAAGATTTTTGCAGGATGACCGTCGACCCTCTTTGAAGGGCATTTATTTCCAGATCGCTCGATGGCGGAAGAAGGAGCACAAAAATATCTTTATCGCCTTCGGCGGCATTCCTCACCTCATTCAGGACTCTATCACCTTCCGGATCATCCGTTGCGCCGCCGCCGGCAAGGACAAGCTGACAATCGACATACTGCTTGACGAGCTTGTAGGCTTTTATCACACCGACAGGATCTTTCAAATAATCGAAGCGTGAAATCTGCGTCACTACCGGACGGGTTCGATCTATGCTAAATCTGTCAAAAATGTCGCTCACATAAGACTCTTCAAGATCACGGTTCTTATCACTCAAAGGATCAATCGACGGAGAAATCAAGAACTGTCTCGTTTTTAACGGTCGGCTGAAAGCAGGAGCGGAGAAAATTGCCCCGTCAAACCGCTCTATGAAATCTTTCAAGAACAGCCATACGTTCTCTTCTGGCTCGGAGAAGTCGATGTGGCACCGCCACACCCATTTGTTATCCAAGTGAGAACGTTGTTCAACCAACCCGATCGGCTGCGGGTCATGGATGAAAACCACGCTGCTATCGAAATTCATGGATCGCCCGTTGTTCCGGTCCACTTCGAGAAAATGATTCCACTCATCGTCGGTGAAACTCTCACTGACTCCGTGCAAAGCGTTATGCATCTTCTTGGTGATTGTAAAAAATCTTTCGCCGCCCTTTATTACGTCCCATCTCGCTTGAACTCCCAGTTCGTTCATCATCGGAACGAGCCGCGTGAGTATCTCCGCCACTCCTCCGCCGACTGCGGTGGAATTCACGTGCTGGACAGTCAGGGAACGCGCCCTATCGCCGATAGTGAACAACTCATCCATGACGGGTTTTCCGACGATGTCTATGTAATCCCTAACCTGTGCCATGACCAACAATCCTTAAGAGCCTCGCTCTCAGGCCTTCGAGCGTGAAAGTGTAGGGATCGAGCCGCGAAATCAAATTCGCCTCCCGTTCCCTTCCCGCTTCACGGAGCCAAATGGAAAAATCATTGTCTCCTTTCTCGAGCCGGAGCTTCGCTTCGAACATGTGGAAGTAAATCGAGTGGATACTGACAGTCATCAGACCTTCTCTGAATTCATTTATGTCGCGGGCAACTTTCCCGGTCGGGACAACAAAAATACGGGAACTCATGAAATGGAACTCTTCACCTTCGGGAGACCTTTGACTGACGCTGTGATCGGCCGATTTCAAATAGTCGTCCAGTAGCTCAAGGAAACGGCGCCTGAGGTCGGCAAGCCGGGTAAATTGCATAATGTCGATGCTTGCGAGTCTCTCGCCCGCCACGTCATCGTTCAGTTCATTTGTCACCCAATACGCAAAATCATTCGGCGGCTCGGGAGAAAGAAAGTGGTGCTGTTGTAAGAAACGGTGGGTGTGGTGGTAAATCGATGAGAGGGGGACCGTCCGGATACCGTCCGCCAATTCCGGAAGAGTAGCGGCTTTTCGCCCCAGCATTTCCGTAAGAATCAATCTCGATTTGAACTCGAAGGGAGCACAGCTCATCGAGCCCTTTTCCTTTTAGCCTTCCGCCCGTTTGTTCTCTCGGACGGCTGCGGCGCCTCGTCCGGGCGGACTTCCCCATTAGCATCGTCCAGATGCACCGTGCGAATTGGGAATGGAATCGAGATGTGTTCTTTGTCGTATCTTTCCTTCAGCCGTTTTATGAACTCATGTTTCATCAAATATTGGTCAACATACGTATTCCCGCGCAGAATCACCGAGAACTTAATTGCTGAATCGCCGAACTCGTTAAACCGAATGAACGGCTCAAATCCTTTCTGCGCCCCCTCGACGGATCTCTGAACTTCACGCGCCACTTCGACCGTAACGTCCTCTACTTTCCTGAGGTCGCTCGAATAATCTACGCCGAGATTAAAAACGATAGATATGTCTGGCTTTGGCTTTTCGTAGTTCGTCACTATTAGATTCGCAATACTCTTGTTCGGAATAATGACGTGATTACCTGAGAGTGTCCTGATGACGGTCGCACGCCAATTGAGATCTTGGACGAAGCCTTCATCGCCGCTGCTCAGCCGGATATAGTTCCCCACCTGAATCTGTCGTGCGACGAGTATCTGTATGCCAGAAAAAAAATTTGACAGTGTCTCCTGAAGTCCGAGACCGATTGCGATGCCGCCGACACCCAATGCCGTCAGCAGCGGAGCTATGGAAACGTTCAAGCCATCGAGGATAATGAGAATCCCTACCGAATAAACCGTAATCCTTATGACATTCTTCAAGAGAGTCGTTGCAGAGGCCAGGCCGACGATGACCGATCTGTAATACTCGATTATCTCAGTACCGATATTAGAGACTACTGCAGTAACTGAAAAGATTACGAGGACGCCGAGTATCTTTGAAGAAACTTCCGTAATTGCCTTCGGCAAATCTTGTGTCTGCACTGATACATAAAGCCCGAGCGCAAGCGACCACAGGATAATAGAGCTCCGGACAGACGCTACCACGACATCGTCAAAACGCCACTTCGTTCGTGCGGCCAGCTTCGCGAGGCGACTCATCACCACCCTTTTGAACAACCAGCCGAAGAGGAGAGAGCCGGCAACAATCGCTGACGGAGCTACGAGCTGCTCAATTATTGACAGCGTCAGCACCATATTCTACAAACTCGAAATTGAATATTTCGCTCAAAAGTTTTGCCGCCCACCTGTAGACGTTCTGATGACCGACTACTTCTCTCATCTTGCTCATTCTTCTCTGACGCTCATCGGGCGACATCTCGACCGCCGTTTTTATTGCATCCGCCAGCCCGTCAGTGTAATAAGGATTCACCAGCAACGCATCGGGCAGCTCCCTCGCAGAGCCCGTGAACTCGCTAAGTATCAATGCCCCTTGCAGTTCGTTTCGCGCCGCCACAAACTCTTTTGCGACAAGGTTCATCCCATCATGGAGCGACGTAACCATGGCTACGTTTGCGATGCCGTTCCATGCGGTCACTTCCTCTTTGGAGTGATTCGCCCGTGTCATCATTATCGGCTTCCACCCCGAAAACTGGTACTTCTGATTGATGCTGACCAGCAACTCATTCAGAGAGTCATTGAGCTCCCTGTATTCAGGAATCTGCATCCTGCTTAGGGCGCCTAATTGAACGAGCACGAATTTGCCCAGGTACTGAGGGTTCTTCTCAAGAAATCTGTCAACTGCATGGAATCGCTCCGCGATTCCTTTTGTGTAATCAATCCTGTCGACCCCGACGGCAACTATCTTGTCTTTCAGCCTGTACTTCTTGACCAGTTCGTTTCTCAGGTTTCCTATACCCGCGCTTGAAGACATGTCGGAGACGTACTGAAAATCAATACCGATTGGAAATGCCCGGACAAGCGTGGTCTTTCGGCCGCGCGTTACGCGCGAGAGGTCGTATTCGACTCTCGACTCGAGATACCGGTTGACGGTATCCAAGAAATTGATTAGATGATATTGGGTCTGAAACGCCAGGAGATCGTTGTATAACAGACTGTCGAGCAACTCTTCCTTGAATGGCAGAATTCGTACCACTTCGCTATTCGGCCACGGTATGTGCCAGAACTGTGCAGTAACCACGTTGCGAATCCTCTCCTTGAGCATCTTCGCAAGATTCGCAAAATGGTAATCCTGGATGAACACGAACGCAGGCCTGTCCCCGACGATATCTGCAACGGCGTCTGCATATTTCTCCTGAACCTCTTTGTAGATGCGGTAGTCGGATTGTTCGAATCGCGGCCTGACATAGGCAACATGGCAGAGCGGCCAGATCCCGCCGTTTGCAAAATTATAATAGAAGCCCGTCTCTTCTTCTTTGGAAAGGAACACGCGTTTCAGAGTAAACTTCGGGTTCTCGGGAGGGCACGCAACCTCATTTGATCCGTTGATCACCAGGTTATCGGCTTCACCCGATGCCTGAGCAACCCAGTATCCGCCGCTTGCTTCCATCACCGGATCCAGAGCAGTAACGAGTCCTCCGGGCGGAACGTAGCACTTTATTTCGTCGCCATCAAAAAAATGCACGTACGGTTCCCTGTTGGAAACCACAATGAGGAGTCTGTCGCCAAGCTTGGACTGGATAAGCTCGGATAATCTATCCTTTGTCCACATATAGTTAATATAAAAACATGCCGGAGAAAACCAAGACTAACCAGATAGAATAACTGGAACGGCAAATGAAAAGAAAAACACGAGGCAAGCGACAACAGCATGAGACAGGATTTCTGGTCCCCGACTCTTACTTCTCGCCTCTGGAAATAGTAGAGATGCGTGGAGTCTCCGCCTGAGGCGAATGCGGCTTCGGCGCAGAACCCCGGTCCGAAATTTTGTGGAGATGCGGGGAGTCGAACCCCGGTCCGAAGATAGGACTCGATGAGCCTCTACGTGCATAGCTTCGACCAAAAATTTCATCCCACACTACTTGCGAAGCAAAGCTATGTGGGACAATCTCGACTGAATATTTTCGTCCGACCGCCGAGAACCTTCAGACGAAAAGCCTGCCTGAGCGACGCCCATTCCAAAGCCGACAGACAGAACTTTTGGATGGACGGGTTACCTTTTTTTAATTAGGCAGCCAATGCGTAGTTATTGTTCGCATTTACAGTTTTACCGATTTTTTAACGCGGCACCAGTAGAACCTCGGCACGCAACTCACCGCTTCCCGAATCCTCGTCGATGCCAATATCATCCCCAAATTTTTCAAAGAACAAGCGCATCTGAAATTTTCTTGACCAAGTCAGCCACCTCACCTAAACTGATTTTGCGGACGGATCGTTCCAGCTCATGCGCCATCGTTGAAATTTCAGGATAACCGAACGATTTCGCCGTGCCGCCGATTTGATGAGATAACCTGCCGACGGCATCCCAGTTTGAATCTACGACTGCCGATTGCAGCGCCTTTATTTTTTCTGCCATGTCGTCATGGAACAGAGTTTTCAGATGTTCAAAACCCTCGTCGTTGCTCAAGAGTTATATATCTCTAGAATCTGGTTCGCAAAAGTTTTCGGTTCGATAGGCTTCGGCAAGTAACCGTCGAACCCAGCTGCCTCAAATCTCTCTTTGTCGCCACGCATCGTGTAAGCGGTAAGAGCGATGACCTTGATTTCTTTCGTCGACCTGTTTTCTCGTATCTGCTTCAGAACCTCCACGCCGTCTATTTCAGGGAGCTGGATATCAAGCAGAATGACATCCGGCGATTGTTTTTGGAGAAATTCGAAAACTTGCTTCCCGGAATCGGCCTCATAAACATTATAGCCGCTTTTCTTGAGCAGGTATACGGCAAGCTGGCGGTTTATCGCATTGTCGTCGACGACCAAGATATCTTTCATGGGTTACACATAGAATATACTAACCGCGAGATGCAAAGGCAATCACGAGAAATCCGACTCATTGATCCAAATCTGACTTTCCGCAGTTGCCCCTGAGATAAAGGTTAAGATACTCATCATAAGTTTTCAGCAGCAAGAGGTAAGTGACGGAACTGTAAACTGCACCGTGGGCGCCAGGCGGAAAAATCCTGAGGTCTACATCTTTGCCGGCATTCTCCAAGGCCGTCAGGAGCTGCATCGTGTTGATCGGGTGAACATTATCATCCATCATCGAATGAACGACAAGCAACTTACCTTTGAGGCTGTCGGCGTAAGTCATGCAGGAGCTTCTGATGTACCCGGAGTCGTTTTGGGAAAGAAGTCCCATGTAACGTTCGGTGTAAATATCGTCGTACAGTCGCCAATCAGTCACAGGGGAATTTGCTATTCCAACTTTAAATATTCCGGGATGCGTCAGCATCGTGAAGACAGTGCTATAACCGCCATAACTCGTCCCCATGATCGCCATCTTTGTTGAATCGACGTAAGGAAGTGATGTGAGGTAACGCGCCGTCTCGACAAAATCGCGGCTTTCCCAATAACCTAAATTATCATACACGACTTTCATAAATGCGCTTCCGTAGTTTGCATTGCCGCGGTTATTCACATTCACGATGATGTAGCCGTTTTGCGCCAGCCACTGGTCCCATCCGGAGGCATCGAAAGAGTTGTACACGCCGTGGGATTCCGGTCCTCCGTAAATCGCCATTATGACCGGATATTTCTTCGTCGAATCGAAGTCGATCGGCTTAATCATAGAACAATCTAACTTGACGGAATCGGACGTTGTAAAACTGAAAAGCACGCGCGGGGAGTATTCGTGACTTTGAACAAATTCGCCGACCGAAGCGTTGTCTTCCAGTTTTTTGACCATCTTTCCGTCGGTGCTCCACAATTCAACTTGACGCGGCTGCCCGACATTCGAATAGGTGTCGATGTAATAATTGCAGTTAGGCGATAAATCGAAAGCATGAAATCCGGATGCTTTCGACAGACGTTTTTCTTTTGTTCCGTCGAAATTGATTGAGTAAATGTTTTCTTCCAGGGGAGAAGCTTCAGCCGATGTGTAATAAATAATTTTCTTGTCCGGATCTATCCTCAAAACTTTTATCACGTCCCAATTCCCCTGCGTCACCCGGTTCAGCAACCTACCATTATAGTCATATCGATAAATCTGATAGTAACCGCTTCTATCTGAGACCCAGAAGAACTCGCGTATCTTATCGGGAAGAAACATCATGTCATTCACGTTTGTGTAAAAATTAAAAATTGCAACCCACGTGTTATTTTTCTCCTCCATGAGCAGCCGCCGGCTACCGTCAGTCACATTGAAAAAATAAAGCTTGAGGTCGTTCTGCGCCCGATTGAGAACGATCATGGCAAGTATATTCGGCTGGCTGGTCCAGTAAACTCTTGGAATGTAAAAATCTCCGTTTTCACCAGGATCCAGCCTTATATTCTTCCCCGTCATTACATCGAGGACTCCGATCCGAACTCTGGGATTCGAATCGCCGACCTGCGGTATAGGAATCTTCTCCCATTCGTTGTGGAGTCCTTCATAATTCGAGATCTGTATCTCGGGGACCGGACTTTCGTCGAATTGCCAGTAAGCGATGTGCTTATCGTCAGGCGACCAATTCCATGCCTGCGCCTGACCGAATTCTTCTTCATAGACCCAATCGTAATGGCCATTGAAAATTTCTCCGGTCGCGTCGTTTGTCAACTGAGTTTCCTTCTTCGAAGCGAAATCGTAGACAAACATATTCCCACCGCGCTCATATCCAACCATGGAACCATCGGGAGATAATTCTGCCGTCCTCGCACTCTTGGCGGCGACTTTTAACTCCTTGTTATCTAAAGAATAAACATAATAATCCGAGATCCCGGACCTCCGATAAATCTTTCTGAAATTCGTCTGGAATAAAATATGTTTCGAGTCTCGCGCCCACTGAAAGGATTGATATTCAAATTGTCTATTCGTGTCGGGAAAAGTCAATCCTTGCGCATCAAACACAAGTTCATCCTTTCCAGTCCCCGGATCGAATGAGCGAATCTCTTCATGTTTTGTTGAATCGTTGGTCGCAATGTACGAATATTGCTTGCCTCCGTCGATCCAGTTCAAGCTTCTCGGTCCGGATTTTCCCGTCAGTATTGAGGTTGAACGAAGCGCTTCCTCTATGTTTGCGTAGGCCTTTTTCGATTGAGCGTCCGCAAACGACGGAATCGCGACAACCAGAAGTAACATGGTACACAGACTATGGTTCTTCATGACTCCTTCTCTCCCGATTTTCATCTGTAATGATGGCACAATTTAAAAGAAGCTGCGGGAATACTCAAGCATACAGACTCCGGTTCAAATGCAACCGACATCGGCATTTGAATTTTCGGCCGTCGTTTCATAAATAGTACAAAATGGAGAAAACGATGAAACCACTTCCCTTTCTTTTCATTTCACTGTTCGTCGCCGGAACAAGTTATTCACAGACCGAATCCTCAAGGACTGAGATCAATTCAGAAATAACGGTCTCTGCAGAAGCAACCGTTTCTGCAGAACCTGATATAGCAGAGTTCCATCTCGCCATAGTATCTAGACAGCAGCTCGCGACGGACGCGTTCAAACATTACGCGAGCACTTACGGAGCTCTTCAGAGTTCTCTCGGTGAATTGATCGATTCGAAGGAGTTGAAGACGGGAAAATTGTCTATAACTCCTTCTTTCAATGAAAAAAATCCCGACCAGACGACGCCGATTTATTATCAGGTGTCTGCACTCATGACACTCTCGGTGCCTCTCTCGCAACTCAACAAACTCCTCGCTCAGATTACTTCCGTAGAAGGAGTTACCATTAATGGGATCGAGTTCCGTGCGAAAAACCAGGACAGCCTGCAGACCGCTGCTCTGGAAGACGCGGTTAAGAAGGCACATGAGAAGGCTCAGGCAATCGCAAAGTTAGAGAATCTCAGAGACCTGAAAGTGAAAACCATGACTACTTCCATCTCCCGTCCTCCTGTGCCATTTTACGGCGCGCGAATGGAATCGATAGCGGCGGCCCCATCATTGAATGCCTCGGATGTTACCGTTTCGGCATCCATCACAGTTACCTATTCGGCTAGGTGAATCTCCTTCTGAAGAATCCCGAGCTGGTTGTCACGTGTTCCGGCAACGCGAAGCGATTCAAACGCGGTTCAGAAATGAATGATGTCGGAATCCTATCCGGCGTGGATATTTACATTGAGGACGGTACAATAAAAAAGATCGGGAAGATTACGCCGGACTCGGACTGTGATGTTCTTGATGTTTCCGGAAAAATCCTTGTTCCGGGATTTGTTGATCCACATACTCACGGAATTTTTGCAGGCACGGGGGAACACGAATTTGCGCTGCGTGCAAAAACGACGGTCCCCCTTGAAACCACATTCGACAACTCCGGGATTCTGGAGACCGTAAGAAAGACGCGCGAGGCATCGAAGTCATATCTTCGTACTCACGCCGAACGCCGATTAGACAAGATGTTGAAATGGGGAACCACGACCGTCGAGATAAAAAGCGGTTATGGGCTCGATTTTAAGAACGAGATAAAACTCCTCGAAGCTATTCGAGAAATGGAAGCTGAGCTAATCCCTGACATAGTCGTAACATTTCTCGGCGCTCATGTAATTCTACCTGAACACGACCATGACGCTTACATGAATATTTTGACGGAGGAACTTATTCCTTACATTGCCAAGAAAAGACTCGCGGACTTCTGCGACGTCTTCTGCGATAGAGAAGGTTTTACAGCTGAGGATGCAAGAAAGATTCTCGCTGTTGCCCGCGACCAAGGTTTCAAGTTGAAGATGCACACGGGCTCAAGTTCCACAAGCGGCGGGGTCAAACTTGCCGTCGAACTCGGTGCAACATCAGTCGACTGCATCGAAAAAATTTCTTCGGATGAAATCGAACTTCTCTCGCGGAGCGATACCGTCGGGGTGATCTTACCGGCCACGTCCTGCTACCTTCGAGCCAGACCTGCGCCGGCAAGAGAAATGATCGACCAAGATTGTGCAATTGCAATCGCCAGTGATTTCGGTCCATGCACCTCGATGGTCGATAATATGCAGACGACCATGTGGCTGGCGATCTGCTTCAATTCAATGACCGTCGAGGAGGCTCTGAATGCCGCGACAATCAACGCTGCCGCCGCCCTCGGGCTGTCGGACGTATTGGGAAGCATCGAGGTGGGAAAGCAGGCTGATGTCCTTATTGTGGATGCAAAAGACTACGCATATCTTCCGTACCACTTTACTGAGAACAGAATCGAGAAAGTTGTGAAACGAGGGATAGTTCTCGAATTCCCTTAAGTGTAGGAGATAAAATTTATCTGCCTGCTGCTCATCATGCCCGAGATTTCAGCTTACGGCAGGTTCGTCAATTGCAAACTTCTTTTTCAAGGGGTCAATTGAAACGAGCGTCCCAATCGGCAGAGTCAATTTCATAGGCAGGTGGCCGTAAGGGATGTTCGTCACGGATGCTCTTCCATCGGAAAGTAAATCTTTCCTGAATATTTCTTCCAGGGTTCGATGAGGCTTGTCAGGCTCCTCGGGAGCACAATTGGTAAACTGGCCGAGCGCAAAAGCCGAGACGCCTCGCAGGATCCCCGCAAGACGAAGCTGGGTTAACATTCTATCGATCGAATACGGCTCCTCCGAGACCTCCTCAAGGAGAAGCACGCCGCCGAAAAAGTCCGGGACATATTCGGTACCAAGGATCGATGTGATCAGAGATAAATTCCCGCCCAAGAGCCTTCCATGGGATTTCTTTTTCCCATGAAATGAAAGCCGATAATCTTTGTGGCTCTTTACGACGCCGGTTTTTTTATGGCTCGTAATCATTTCGAAGAACCTCTCCTCCGTAAACGAGTCGACTTTTTTGCCGAACCCCACACCAAATTCAACTGCCATCATGGGACCGCTGAATGTTATCATGCCGGTTTTCTTGAAGATGGCAAGCTGCAATGCTGTGATATCAGAATATCCGACAAGGATTTTGGGATTCTTCCGTATCGTTCCATAATCGATCCTGTCGAGTATGCGAGGTGTACCATAGCCGCCGCGCGAGCAGATGATCGCCTTCACGTTTCTATCGGAAAATGCCTGGTTTATGTCTTCAGCTCTTTCTTCGTCAGTGCCCGCGAGGTAGCCTTCTACGTTAAAGACGTTTTTGCTTATAGTTACCCTGTAACCCAATGACTCAAAATACTTCGCTCCACTATGCACCTTTTCCGATTCAAGAGGCGCACTCGCAGGAGAGATTATCGAAATGAGATCACCTTTCTTAAGTCGTGGTGGTTTGATTACGTTCATTCTATCAGCGCCTAAATGAAAATAACCTTGCGAGTGTTGAAAATGCAAATTTTGTTATGAAAAGGATTTTCAGCTTGAAGAATTAGGCCCGCAAAATTATATTATTGCACTAAAAAGACTTTCTTGATCGGACAGGTAGCTCAGTTGGTAGAGCAACGGACTGAAAATCCGTGTGTCGGCGGTTCAATTCCGCCCCTGTCCACCAAATTCGCGGGTTTTAGTCAGGGTGGTTGAGACGTAGTTGACTTTCTGCAGTGCATTATGGCACAAATGACTTTCACGAACCTCTCCTACATTATGCTGTTAGACCATCAGCTTTCTAAGCCGGGGGTTGCATGTTCGAGTCACGCACGGCGCGCCGATTTTGATGGTTCACGAAAGGCTGCGGTATTTTCTGGTTACGCTTTTATTCTTGCGATATTATAAGAGGATACAGAGGGGTCGGCCTTCCGCCAGCGGTTTGTACACGATCACCAACTTATCATTGGTACATAGTATGGGGCGGGTCACAGTGACCAGTCGTTATGAAGCAGAGGATATCCGTTCCAACCATGTTGTTTCCACTTCATTTTGGTTTGCGGCTTTGACGAGTCGATCCCTTCGGTTGAAGTCTTCCGACGGTATTCGTGAGTGAATCAAGCGTTGATGTGACTTTTGCTAATGCGGCTGACATTACATTGATCGATGACATTAATCTCTTGTCGTCAATTGCAATGCTGTCGACCCTTCCAGACAATATCCGGACCTGTTCTGCTAAATCACCAATGTGTGAACCTTGAGTTTCGATGATGCCCATTTTATCCTGAGAAAGGTGAAGTTCAAAACGAAGCTCACTGATCCACTTATCATACTTATCAGGGTACAGTGCGTCATTAAGTAATACTGTATCCGGAGCAAAGTCTTTTTCAAGCCTATCAATATCGGCACTGACCGCTCCACATTCCTGAACAGTTGCGGCCTTCTTGATTGATTCACTTATGTCATTGCACTTTGACTCGAACGATTCTACAATTGAGTAGTCCAATTTGACTTGAGCCGTACCCATGGAAACAAAAGCAAACGTGACACCACAAATAACGCTCAATGCACTCGCGAGATATCTCATTTCGTATTCTCCTTCTTGCCTCCATCTTTTGTAAGCATGATCGGTTTGTCGCGGCCGTCGACTAATTCAATGAAAAGGGTCCTTTGATTAAATCCAGGAGACAAAAGCCCATCTTCTGAAACCGCTATTTTATTTTCGAGTACAAGACAACCCTCAGCCTGTCGGAACACATATACGTTTTTGAACTGTGGCCCGGTAAGGTAATAATACCCTTGTACATCTCGAATGATATCGATCAAACGACCGCTGACATTGACGGAGTCATTTGTTTCTTCATACAGCAGGGGTTTGACATTGAAAGAAATGCGGTAACGATCTTCTTGTATCATACCACCCGCATCGACCTTAAGCTCATTTTCGATGGGCCACGAAAAGTTCGCGGACTCAAGTGTCAGTGAAGAACACCCGGCCGCTAATAATGAAGACAGGCTAGTCACGAATACCACAACATGCCCTTTCAAGTAATTATCCCATATTTGGATCATACTCGTTCCTTTGATTTTGTAGAACAAAAAGCTGTGATCTTGTAAAAGAAATGTAGGCAGTGTTAAAGAAGGATGCAAGTGAAATTGAGAATCGGCCCCAAGATCAGGATGCCTTCCCCTAACAATGAGAAGACAATTGGCTTTTTCATGGTGATCTGCCCCCAATTGATGCACCAATGATAAGCTAGTGATTCTGTGTCGGTGAAAATATTAAATTAACACCGAATCACTTCTTGGGGGAATAGGTCAAAGATAAGAACAAGCATGTAGACTTGTGAAACATCTTATCAGTTTTGATCGTAATGTTGAATGAATAACGTGAAGAGAATCTTGGCTTTTGTGATTACGGCGTTCATGCATTTATCAATGTCGCCTGCAACTGGTCAGATGGCAGCGCCACCGGCCGCAATTTCAACGCAGAGCAAGAATGAAGCAGTGGCCATGCGGGTGTTTGAAGAGATACTTAATCAAGGAAAATTCGGCGTTGCAGATGAAATTTATGCAAAGGATTTCGTCAATCACGGGCTGCACAGGGTTGCTGGATTGGAAGAGGATCAGGCGGCAGCTCGCTGGGAGAAGAAGGCTGTGCCTGATCTTACAATGACGGTGGATCTGATTTATGCGGATAGTGATCTGGTCACGGTCGTGTGGACAGCGCGGGGCACGAACACCGCTGCTGCAGACGGAATACCTGCGACAGGTGCAAAACTCGAATTACGAGGTATCACAGTGTGGCGTATTGTCGATGGGAAAATTCGTGAAGAATGGACTTCATACGATCGATTACGAATCATAAATCAAGTGGTGTCGCACTTGAAGTGGCTCCTGATAGGTGTTCTTCTTGCGTTACCAATTCTGATTTTCATAACCGTCAGATTCATCCGAAGCAAGCGGCTTGCCCGTGGTCTTCAAGTCTGATCCTTCGTCTCCTGATTTACTATTCTAGGGTCCGGCACTTTTTTCGTAGACATGCCACCTTCTTAGGCGAGGAAAATTCTGCCCCTGTCCGCCAAATTCGCGGTAATCGGTCTTTTCGCTGCCAGACCCTGAATCATTTGATATCCTTTTTGACAAGACACTCAACTCCATTTCATCTTGGTCACACTTCTTTCGGCGTTTGGGCAAATATTTTACTTCTTGTACGATCACCGGTGACGTTTTGGTTACTCGTGTATAATGTAGAGCAGAGTGATCCCCGCCGTGGTAATGATTTGGTGACCAGAATAAAAAGTCCCGCCATGAGTTCGTATGGCAGGACTTAGATGAAAAACTATAAGCTGATACCTTACTTCATCAGCAGCATCTTCCTTGTCGAAATGTAAGTCCCACATCTCAACTGATAAAAATACATTCCGCTTGCAACTCGTGTGCCTTCGAAAGTAACCTTGTATTGCCCGACGGTCTGATTTGCGCTGACGAGAGTCCGGACCTCGCGTCCTAACGCGTCGTACACCGTCAGGGTCACCATCCCATCGGCCGGAACAGTATAGCTAATGACTGTGGTCGGATTAAATGGGTTAGGATAATTCTGGGAAAGGGAAAACTTACCGGGCATCGCTTGTTGGGATTTCTTCCTGATGTCCGTCACTTTCGCCATCATCGCGCTAATTGGCAAACTCCAAATCTCTCCGTTCGACGAACCGGCAAATAGCTTGGAGCCGTTTTCCACAAAGCAATAAATGTATCCGTCAGTTAATCCTGTATCGATCGCGGTCCAAGATGTACCGTTATCCAAAGAGACAAAAACTCCCTGCCCTGACGTGCCAACAAACAGATCAGGATTAAGAATAACAAAGGTGTTAATGTACGTCGTCGTCAATCCCGAGTCTCTCAAACTCCAACTGAATCCGTCGTCATTGCTAAAGTACACCCCTTCCGTATTCCCCATGTAGACATTTGGACTATCGACCAGAATGTTGTAAACAAACAAATTATTTATTCCTAGATTGCTCTGAGTCCAGCTCTGACCATAATCATCCGAATAAAAGATTCCGTCCCCCCATGTCCCTGCAAAAATCCGTTTCCCATCAGATGCAATCGTGCGGACATATGAATTTGTCAACCCGTTATTGGCCTCGACCCAGGAGTCTCCGCTGTCCGACGACATGTAGATGCCGCCTCCCCATGTTCCTGCAAATACGACCGAGTCAATCCTGGCAAAGGTATAAATATTCGTGTCCGCCAGAGAACTGTCGGCTTTCTTCCAGTTTGTACCCTGATCCGTTGAAATGTAAACGCCGCTTCCCGACCCGTGCATTCCGTAAGTGGCGTTAGCAATGTTCCCATAGCATCCGACATACAACATACCGCCTGTCGCAAGGATCGAAGTGATGTCGGAGGTTGTCAATCCGGAATCTATACAAACCCAAGTGTTCCCGTTGTCGCTGGACTTGTAGACATTACCGCCGAGAGTCCCTGCAAAAACGTTCATGCTGTCTGTAGCCAGACAACTCACTCGACCTGGCAGGGCGCCATGGCCGTAAGGTGGATCAGGGAGCACTGTCTTTGTCCATTGTGCGAACACAGTCCGGGGAAAAAATGACGCGACACACAAAAGAATCGAAAGGAAAAAATACTTTTTCATTTCATCATCCAAGTTTCTTTTGATACGATTGTAAACATCTCATATCACCGTTCAGTCAAAAGCTGATCCCGAGACTAAATTGCTGCACATATGTCAGCCTGCCGAAATCTTGATAAGCATAGTCAAAGGAAAACGCAACATTACCCATGAGGGCGTGTTTTAAACCGAAGCCAAGTGTAAACGATTCTTCGGAATCTCTCAGAAAAAGGGACTTGTATCCGCCTCTGATCGCAATCAGATTGTCAAAAACATATTCAGCCCCGACATTCACGCTCTCATAATTGTCGTTCGGATGGATCGCATCAACATCCAGTGTCAATTGATGCATATCAGTGGAGATGGGACTGTACGCCAGACCAACTCGAAAATTCAGCGGAAGCGACCACGCATCTGTCCCGAGGTAAGCGGGGATCTTGCCGTTATTTCCGGTCGTATTAACATCAGGATCATAAGTAACCAAAAGGGATTGACCTTGCATTTGCATTTTCGTCCCAAAATTCGATATAGACATTCCCAGTACGATTCCATCAAAAGGTGTTTTGTAAAGGATCCCCAGATCCATTGCAAAGCCGGTCGCGCTTGCCTCCCAGATGGATTGGTAGATAATTTTGGGATTGAATCCTATGGCAAAGTTGTCGGTAAGGTTTATCGCATAGCCCAGACTAAAGGCGATGTCCGTAGCCGTAAACAATTGCCCTGTGCCATTCGGATTATCGACGGTGGTGACTTTCATGTCACCGTAATCCGACGCGATAAAACTAAACCCCGCAGTTCCCATTCCACCCAGGTTATAAGAAGCCGCGAGATAGTTGTAGGCAACGCTTGCCAACCAGTTCGTATGGTCGAAGATGACGTCGATGCCATCCATTTTCGCCAATCCTGCCGGGTTCCAATAGAATGCACTCAAGTCGTTGTCGACCGCAACAAACGCGCCACCCATAGAAGCGGCTCTTGCACCTTGACCAATCTCAAGAAACGAAGCGGCAGTGGTTCCTCTTTTTGAAACGTTTGAAATGAAATCACTCTGGCAAAAAGCAGTCGAAGAAATCAGGATTACCATCAACAATTCAACCGTCTTTACAATTTTCATCTTCATTCTCCGCTATTTTATGATGGCAAATTTGCCGATGTAATTGCCAATTCCGGGTGCATCCACATGAAAGAGATACACACCATAGGCGATATCCATTCCATCGTCGGAGACTAAGTCCCACGTCGTCGCGCCGCCATTGTTCAAGTTTGAATCATCTTTGCGTAGAGTCTTCACCAGCGCACCCGCAATCGTATATATCCTGATTGTGCATTTTGCCGGAAGATTTATGAAGCTTATCTGTCGTGTGCCGCGGCCGGTAGGATAAAGGGATCTCGGTTCCCAGGGGGCCGCTGCGATGTAAGGATTCGGGACGACGGAGATGTTGGACAGCGACTTGTTGGCCACAGTGTTATTTACCGACATCGCCTTTGTCGTGAAACTAAAATAGTCGCCGTTGGCAAAGGGCCTCTTCGTATGAATCATGAACTTGTCTCCCGCCTGAGGATAAACTGGAGCAATCGCGGGATTCATGGGTCCCTGATAATGGATTTCCCAAGTTCGTACCGTGGTGCTTGGCGCCTCGAGCTGTGTCATGATTATGTCGTCTCCGAGAGTCAGCGAGTGTGAACCGTCATTATCAATTATAATGGTCGCAACTTTCTGGCCACTGCTCAGATCCGTGATCAGGTAATTGACCGGAATATTTACGGTCGATGATTTAACCGTGTCGACCGGGTGGTCGTAAAACTCGATCTGATAATCCGTAGGCCACGCAACGCCACCGCTGGGATATCTGATAACGGCAAGGTTTAAATTGCTCTTGCTGCCATACCACCCGGTTGATGAATCGTTCACCGAAACCATGACGTCGTTGTTGAAAGAAAAAACCATTCCGTCGAAAGGAGCGCTGTAGACGGTGCTGCCAAAGACTGTCGCATCGACATTTCTCTGCAGAGTATCTACCATGCCGCTGTCGCTTCTGGTAATAAGATATGACGTCGTCGTATAGTTCGGAACCGTTCCCTGCGCAGTGTAAATGATCTGGTATTGGGCCCCATCGTATATCGCGCCTGGATTCAAAACCTGCACACTAATCGAGCCTGTTCCCAGGCCATTGGCGACCCTATCCAGGTTCCCAACCACCTGAGGCGGAACGTATCCCGCGACTGGCGCATTCGGAGTAACCACAGCACAATTCTGGTCCACAAAAGTTATGTTGCCCGAATAATCCTGCGTGATGATCTTCGAGCACTCAGTAGGCTGCAAACCAGTAGGTACTCCATTGACTACGTCATAGGCTGAATCACCGATTGAATAAGAGCACACCGCGTAAAAGTAAGTTCTCCCATTCTCGACTGTAGTATCCACATATGAGTGCTGTAAACCACTGTTGCTGCCTCTCCAGAAACGCGCGCCATTTATTCCGACCGGATCGGGGCCGTATAATGAATCTACTAGATCAAATTGGGCAATCGGTTTGTAATAGGTCGGTTCACCTTGAGAGTCTGTTATCAACTTATCATCTTCGAATTGGGGTTCTTCGCTTCTATATACAGTATATCCTTCAAAAGCTTTTCTATAACCTTGCCGCGGGTCGTTGTTCTGATCGCCGAGAAACTGATCCCTGAATTGTTCGGCAATATTATCCCAATACAAATAGACTCTCCTGTCTCCTGCGACGGCATGCACAGTTGGCTTATAAGGCGGCTTGGTGAAATTGTAATTTGCATTATAGATTGCTTGAACAGTCCGTTTATGAAACAGCAGTTGATCGAGGTCGTTCCCCATAATCAATGCTATGGAGAATCTTTCTCTCAGACCCTTTCCGAGAATGAATGGACCAGAAGCAAAGACCATCTGAATATTGGTGTTTGCTACTGTAGTATCCACGAAACCATTATTCATAGACTTCCACATCACATTGTCATTCTTCGGCCACATACCGTTCGCTGATTTATCCGCAAGAGTTCCCAGAGTTACCGACGTCAGTCCAATCTGGTCAGATTCGTCTTTGTCCGTAGCGTCGAAGTGCGGCTCGCCGTGCGTGGGTAGTCCATCACCTTCTCCAACATCGGGACCTGTATAACCGGGATCCCACGGACCCAATCCATCGGCACCAACATCATCATTCAGGGGTTCATCCGAGTCCCATGTCCCGTTTCCGTTTAGATCAGTGTATGGCACCCAATTATGATTGTTGTCGATGTTATCGTCTCTTCGCTCATCGATCATGCCATCATGGTCATTGTCCACACCGTCGAAAGGATTCCCCGGACTCTCGAGATAAGCAAATCCCAAGTAGCCGGTTTTGTAGTTACCGGGATTTCCTATGCCCGATGGGGCCCACGTGTATGCTATATTTAACAAGGTGTTATAATAAGCGCTGTTTGCCGGCTCGGTCGAATTTGCTCCTCCTACACCTGGATCGGCATAAAAACCAAACGCAGTGCTGTCATAAGTATGATCTGATATGTTGACGATGTCATAATGCCAGAAGATGACGTCCTCTGCCAAGACATGGGACCACTGGAAACCACGCACTTCTACGCGCAAGCCCAAACCGCCTCTCTCGGAATCGCTTGCTACAGGATAATAATTGAACGGAGGTAATGTAAATTTTTTGTCCTGGGCGTCATCCATGACAAAGAACGTTTCGAAATCCGCATTGGAAACACCTTTGCCAAAATAACCATACCACTTTCCATTCCACGATGGGTCCAGCCCAAGCGCCGCCGGCCAAATGGACGGCAATGAGTTATTGTAGTTGCCGTTGGCATCTACAGCCGGGCTTGTGCCGCTTGGATTTGCATAGCCCGGTACAGGTTCCAATCCCCACGGCGTACCTGTGACAGGATCCTGACTGTATTCTTCCCTGTAAGCCGAGACGAGTGGCGTAATCCTCTGACCAGCGGGAGTTGTAACTCTAGCACCAATGAGTACGGCGGTTCCATCTAAATAGTTATGACCGGTGCCGGCCGGCCATTCGATCGATGGAGCAAATTCCCAATATCCAATTTCGCCATAATTATAGTACAACGTGTTTATTCTGTTTCCCACCATTATCCCCTGTCTTCGATATCGATAATTCCCCAATGAATCGGCGCGATAAAGCGGCACACGCGGATCCTCCTGTCCGATATCAATCTGTGCAGCAGCAAAATCGGTAAATGCTCCAACCAAGAGCAGTGCGGTTAACAATCTAGACTTCATTCTATGTTCTCCCAATCGATTTGTCTAAAAATCCAGGCTGCAGCCGATGCGAAGGGAACGGGGGGCCGAGTAGCTTGATGGATCGTTTGTGTATTGCTGAAGAGTGTTAAGTCCTATAATTGTCCCCGCGGAAGTAATATCTTGAATGGGAAGGTCGTTGGCTCGCCCTGTATACGCGTTCACACCGTATTCGTTCTCTATGTCCAGCAGATTGTAAACCAGTAGAAAGAGATTCAAACCAATTCCTCCCACGTTAAAAGTTTTCTGAGCTCTCAGGTCAACATTGTAAGTAGGGGGTTTCATGCCATTATTGTCGAAGAGTATTCCCTGCGAAACCCGCACATCCTCGGTATACGGATAGCCGGAGCCATAATTGAATATCAGTCCGACAGTCCAATCGGTAGCCGGTCCAACATCTATTTCGATGTTCAAGGTATTACGCTGATCCCAATCGAGTGGAACAAATATTTTGTTTGTCTCTATGGGAGGACTGCTTTGATTATTATAGAATACGGACATCGGGTCCGAAGCGTCTCCTTCCGCTAATTGAAATGTGTAATCCAACTTTGCGCTGAAGAAAGCTGAAAAATGTTTGTCGAGCGTGACTATGAAACCTTTCACGTTCGCATAATCCCTGTTTATGAACCGGGCATAGTTTACACCCTGGTATGTATTTATTATTTCCATGCCAAGCCAATTTCTTATGTCTCTGTCGTAGACCGTAAAATCCAAAGAGAGATCAGCTGCTAGAGCCTGTTGGAGTCCAATCTCATACATCACCGTCCTCTGAGGATTCAAATCAGGATTCCCCATTATGCTTGTCAGGCCGCCCGTTTCCAGAACCAACTCTCCGGGATTATCATACAAGTTTGAGAAACTCGGGATCTGGAAGAAATGGCCATATGAGAAATGGATAATGCCTTTATCGGTAATGGGAAAAGATATGCCGAGCCGCGGACTGACCTGCGTTTTCGCGGAGGCATTGACCATTTTACCAGCATTGGAGAAGTTTGGATCTCTCAATGGATTTTTCAGATCATATAAATATTTTGCGTTTGGCTTGAAGTAGTCGAAGCGCAATCCCGCGTTTATGATCATGATATCGTACTCAGCCTTGTCCTGAAAGTAAGCCGAAAACTGAATGGGGTACCTCGCATAGAGCTGGTTGCCGGCCGGATCCTGACTGCTTATGCTTCCCAGTTGGAGATACATTGGTTTGTAAACAGAATCCAAGCCCGTCCCTGTAGCAGGACTTATGAGAGTGTATTCATGGTCATAGAGTTTGTACCAATCAAGCTCAGCACCTACTCCAATCTTGTGATTTTTAGAAACTTGATCGTCAAGCTGCCATTTGACAATGCTTTCAATCGTCTCTCTTTCATATCGTCCCGACTGCTGTCCACCCGACTGAAAAGTATAAGATGAAAGTGGAGAACCTTGTGCTGGATCGACATAACGTGTATCATAAGGATCGGCGTAAACGTAGCCGCGATAGTCGTATCGATTCACGGCAAACTTAAGAGTCTGAAGGATGTCCGCCGAAGGGACATGACTAATCTGAAAACTATGTATCCAATTATTCATATAGTTGTTCATGAGTCCATCCGGAGTCCATTTCCATGCCTCACTGAAATATTTGTTCCAATCATTATTATAAAACAAACTATACGAGAATTTTAATAAAAGAAGTGAGTAAGTCAGCTTCCCATTTATGGAATACATCCGGGACGGGTTCATCGGGACGTAAGTCGAATCACCCGTATGCGGCATAATGTAAATTGGATTTCCGTTTTGGTCGAGAATGTCATTGCCGCTTGGATCAATCAATGGAAACGGTGACCTGTCAGAAGTGTTGTATATTCTGGTTCCGTAAAGGTATCCGGGGTCATCATAATATCTCCCGGTTGCAAAAAAGGTAACTTCGGGGAGAATTACTGACGGACCGCTCAAAGTAAATTCATAGTCTCTCGTCCTCAAGGTGGTTAACTTCCCAACGTCGGGAAAAAGATCGGTATGAGTTGTGACATAGTCCCCCGCATAAGCGGAGAGTGATCCATGAAAGTTTTGTGTGCCGTCCTGCGTAACGATGTTTACGATGCCCGACATCACTTGACCGTACTCTGCGTTGAAAGTTCCACTAATAACCTCTATCTCTCTGATAGTCGAATTATCTACCTGTAGAGGCAGCGAGCCATTAAAGGGATCGGTCACCGGCAGTCCATCAACCAAATAGCCGACTTCATCAGAACGTCCACCCCTGAAATGGCCTCCGACCACTCCCGCCTGCAAACCGATTATCTGGCTCACACTTTCGACAGGCATCTTACTAATCTGGTCCGATGAAACCGTGACTGAGGTAGAGGTCAAATCCTTCTGGACGAGTGGCCGTTGCGCAGTTACGACAACCTCTTTGGAACTTATCGTCTCTTGATTCATTCTCATGTCTAGAGTAAAAGTCAAATCGATTTTGATAGGGACGCTCTTCACTACTACCTTCTGATATCCGACGGCGCTGATCACCACAGTGTAATCTCCAGGTGTAATGTAGTCGATGTAGTAGTACCCATTGACGTCAGTTGCAGCACCCATAGTGGTCCCTTGAAGAAGCACGGTCGCACCGACCACCGGCTCGCCGGTCTCAGCATCCGTTACCTTGCCTGCTAATTTCCCTGTAGTCCCGGCAAATGAACTGTCGTGGAGCACCGCCAAGAAAAATAACACAATTAATACCCCACGCAAATTCGTAAGAAAGCATCCTGTGTTCATTACACACCTATCATTACAATTACACATGATCATTTATCTACAACCATGAGAAAGTAAGAAACCAAAAGAACTCAAAGTATAACTCATACGGTCCGTCCCCACAACGGAGACGGACCGTACATCGTGTCTGATTTCACTTAAGGAGAAGCATTTTCTTTACGTTTTCAAATGAACCAGACTTGATCCGATAAAAGTAGACGCCCGTCGAAAGTTTGGAAGCGTCGAGGATGACAGCGTGACTGCCAGCTGTCTGAATAGCGTTAACCAGCGTAACCACTTTTTGGCCCAGCACGTTGTACACAGTCAGTGTAACTAAACCCGGCTTCATTATCGAATATTGAATTGTTGTGGTCGGGTTGAAAGGATTCGGATAATTTTGCAGCAAGGAATATGTATTGGGTATCTGCCCGCCCTGCTTGACTCCGAGTGTCATCTTGTCTCCGATCCATGTGTATGACCAGACGGCGACGTTTTGATACGAATTACCATGAGCGAGACTTGAGTAATCGAGTTGCCCATTCCTTGACGTATTGCCTGAACTGACACTATTAATTTCCGCATCGAACGGAATCCTCGCACCAACTTGAGGAGCAAACACGCTGTCGGTGCCACTGTAACCGCCATTTCGTTTGTGTGCTATGTCGGTCCACGATATTCTCGCTTCGAAATTGTATCCATCAAGAGGATCGGGCACCAGTCTTTGTCCCCAATAGTAATTTTGACCCGGGGTTACTAGCGAATCCGTTCCTTTGTTATCGATTATCACACGATCTTCTGCAAATCTGAAATGATAATCAGGTTCCGGGCCGCCTTCCAGGGCGCTATGCGGCATCCCGTGCCAGTTATAGAAACCAAGAAATATGTCCGTCGATGTGTTCAGCCAGGAAGACTGCGATGAGTTAAAGACAATGTTGTTTGTATTGATGTGACCTGCGATGTACAAATATGTCTTATCCATCGCAACATAAATGTCGCCGGAGCTTACAGTGTCGCTTGATATTATGCTGCCGGTGACAGGCGTCCCGCTGCCATCACTTACGTACAATCTGAAAGGTTCAATCCCGGCATTTTTCCATTCACTGATATCGCCATCTGCTGCAAAGTTGAATTGCGAGCTCAATTTCCAGAGAGGAGAAATCGACGGGATACCCTTTGCCGTATTTGTAACCGCAGCACTGTATACTGCGGGTGTGCCAAGAAGGCCGTCGCTGCTTCTGCAAACAACGGCATAATAATAAGTAACCGATTGATCTGCCAGAGGAGCCAGAAGCAAGTGAGTGTATGAGTCGGTCCCATGCGCAACACCTGTGGCGGCAACATCAACGATAGAGGAATCAATATTCGTTATCGGTGAGGTCGAGAAGTAGACATTGTAAGTCTCACCGGTTTGTCCAGGGACGTCATTCCAGCTGATTATGTTCGAGTAATTCGATTTTGTCACCACAGCAATTCCGGTTGGCGCTATAGGAGGCACCGGATGCGGCGGGTTGCCCGTCCATATGTTTGATATATAAATGTTTTTTCCAGCAACACCGGCACCGTTCTCGCAAATGAATTGCAGGACCAGAACGCTGTCCGCATTGAAACCTGTGGTTCCATCCTGCGGCACAAAATTTCGCAGCGGATAAATGAATTGATGCCATTGGCCGTCGCCGTTAGGCTGGAATTTAGTGCTGACTTTCGAAACCGTCGATGTGCCATTCAATCTAGATTCAAACTGGACTCTCACGGTATCCGCGCCTGCATCCGATTTGTACATGAACTTCAGGCTGTCTACAGGCCAGCCGCCGGACATATGAAATGGACCTCCGGCGCTCGCTCCTGCAAGCGGACCGATGTTGAAGCCTGCTCCATTCCATCCGGAAGCAGTGACCCAATGCAGCGAGTTCGTGTTCGCAACCGGACCATTCCCAGTTTCCAGACTGAAAGTGGAACCGCCCCAGGTGAACGTGGATTCACTATTTGGGAGACCAAGGCCATTGAAGAACGTGATCGGAACTGGCCTGTTTCCGGTTCTGTCAAAGCCGGCATACTTGACCTCGATCGAATCCAAAGGCACATTGGTGTAACCGGTCGGTGGATTCGGAGTGAGAGTGGTGGTCGTTGTTACCATCACTATGTTCCACCCGACTATATTAGCTATGTCCAATTTATGATTATTCCATGTGAAGCCTCCCCAATTGTACGGAGCCTCAACAAAGCCGCTGTCGCCGGGAGCAACTGTACCACTTTGCGAATTGATCTCATGCAGAGGAATCTTAAGCTGGTACCAGCCCTTAACCACATCCAGAACTGAATCGTTCTGATAGATGAAAGTTTCCAATGGATCTCCGGCATTATCTTGATCGACAAGCTGAATCCTGAACGACATGTACTGAGGGAATAACGGAGCTTTAATAATTTTCACCCAGAGTCTTAGTGTATCGCTCGAGCTAAAGTCCATATAATGTCCGGTGGGCAGTCTATAGATAAGTTGAGAGAAACTTCCCCACGCATGCAGCGAATCAATCTTTGTCTTGATATCAAGCGACGCGGCAAAACCTGTGGGCTTGTCTACAGCATCTTGAGCCCAGACAAAAGAGCTATGGCCGCCCTCGACGTTTGCTGCCCACACAAAATTCGAATCTGCAGCAATATTGCTAAGGCTATCAATCATAGTTTCTTGGGCGTAAGCCGCGGAAGACCATGCAATGACAGCAAAGAGAACGGGTAGAATGACCCTTTTCACACTATCATCTCCTTTTTGTTTCGTTGAATGTTTACGGCTTGCATGTCCACTTCGGACACGGCCGATTTACTTAGAACCAAATGCTCCATAATCCAGCAATTATCAGAAGGATTAGAATAGAAAACAAAGTACCAACTTTATAGGAATTCACAGTTACTTCACCAGCGGATGCAAAGTCCCCGCCGATTGTCAACCCTGGAATCTGGAATCTCAGCTTGTCCTCCAAAGCCTGATCAGACCTATATGCCAACAGACTGATCGAGACGAAGACTACCGAGCTAAGCAAGAAAAGGAAAATGGAAAAGTGAAGAAAGTTTATGTTCACCATCGATACGAGTAATTCATTGTCCACCGATCCGGATTTGACAAGCAATTCGCTCACCAACCGGAGTAATCCGATGGCTTCTCCAATTACAAGAGTCCATATCGCGGCTGCGGAACTTCCTTTCCTTTTCATCACAAAAGCAAAAAGGAATACCGCCGCGATAGGCGGGCTTACAAATCCCTGAATACTCTGTAAAAACAAATACACCTGTGAACTGATTAACTTGACCAATGGAATACTGAGGACTGCGATGACAACCATGAGAGTGGTGACAAGTCTGCCGGCTAAAACCAATTCCCTGTCCGTGGCTTCAGGGTGCTTCGGTTTATAGAAATCATTCGTGACGAGAACGGCGGTTGAAGAAAAGATACTCGCCAGCGAAGACATGATTGCTGCAAGCAAACCCGCCACAACTATCCCTTTTATGCCGCTCGGCAGCAAACTGCTTGTCAGCAGAGTTGGATACGCCTGATCACCATTTACGCCAGGGAAGATTGCAGCTGCAAGGAGGCCTGGAAGAACAAGTATGAACAAGGGGAGCACTTTCAGCGATGCCGCAAAGAGAGAACCCAATCTCGCTTCGTTCAGATTTTTTGCCGAAAGAACCTTCTGAATGAAATATTGGTCCGTCAACCAATACCAGAACGCGATGATCGGAGCACCGAACAACACGCCGGTCCACGGGTAATCCGGATCGCTCTCGGGCTTGAACATATGGAAAAAATCAGGCGGCAATTTCTGCTGAAGGCCGGAAAATCCGCCTGCCGCATTTAAGCCGAAGACCGTCAATAGAACCGCACCCACGATAAGCACAATACCCTGGAACACGTTGGTTCTTATGACGGCGTTTGCACCACCTAAGATTGAATACAAGCCTGTAAATAAAACGACGATCACCGCCGAAGCATACACATTCAAGCCAAACAATCTATTGAAGAGTATTCCGCCCGCAAAAAAAGTAACGGTAATCTTTGTAAATATGTACAAGACTATCGAGACCGCGGCAAAGGGTTTTCGCAATGACTTGCCAAATCTCTTTTCTAAAAATTCGGGAGTGGTCGCTACTCCAGACTTAAGATAAATAGGCACAACAACCCAACCCAAGAATATCAAGACAAAAATGGCCATCAACTCGAATTGGCCCACTGCAAGCCCCCTTGTAGCTCCTGCACCGGCAAGTCCTATGAAGTGCTCGCTGGAAATGTTAGTCGCAAAGACAGACATCCCGATGGCAAACCAACCGACGTTTTTCCCCGCAAAGAAATAATCATTAAAGGTAGGCTCTCTCTTCCCCGAGTAGTACACCCCCATCGCTATTATGATCCCGAGGTACAGAAACATCACTATGGTATCGGCAAACGTAAAATCAATCGACAAACAATTCTCGCATTTCTGTCTTCACACTTTCATAAAGGATGCCACGGAAATATCTGTAGATCGAATCAAAAAGGAAGACTTTTACACCCTGACATAGCAAGATATGACCCGACTTATCGGTTTAATAAAATGTTGGTTATTACATTAATAAATTGCCGGTCTCAGTGTGATCTCGGACGGCCATTCTAAAGAATAATTGATACCACGCCGTTTGGTGGTATCCTGCCCTTTAGCACTTTTCCGCTTACCCAGAGTTGAAACATTTCAGCGCAGTCGTTCTGATTATAAATAACCGTCACGATCTTTCCGTCTGTGTTGATAAATGCCGTGGCTTTAAGGTTGTCGTCATTCGAAGTACACGCAATTCTCTTTGCTCCTGGTTTAATAAACCTTGAAAAATGCCCAAAGACATAATAAGCGGGATTGAATATGACATCTCCAGTGAGCAGGTCAGCAGTGACAATGTTTGCGCCCTCAAGTCCTCCAGCATGCCTTGGCCCACCATCCTGGTCCAAAAGCAAGTTCCACGTCACCCAGCCGACCGCCCAATTATTCAAGTCGTTAATTACATTTTCAGCCAGTTTGTAAGCATCATGCCAGGAACCACCTACACTGGCTTCAGTGAAAAGAATTTGTTTGTCTGGAAAGGCATCATGGACGACCCGGACGTTGTCAAAGTGCCCGCCGACGTACCAGTGGAAAGCTGTTCCCCAAATATACCGCGAAGCCTTCGGATCCTCATAGGCTGCCTGAGACCTTTGGTACATTATACCGCGATTGTGATCCCAGACCATGATCTTCACATTACCGAGGCCATTGTTATCGAATGCAGGACCCAGGTTATCTCTAACGAAATCCTTCTCTTCTTCGGCCGTATAAATACACGATTCCCAAACCTGAACCGCCATTGGTTCATTTTGAACAGTCACTCCCCAAATAGGGATTCCCTCTTTTTGATATTCTTTAATGTACTTAACAAAATAATCGGCCCAGGTTTGATAATATTCCGATTTCAGTTTTCCGCCGTAGAGCATATTATCGTTTGTCTTCATCCATGCCGGCGGACTCCACGGGGAAGCAAACAATCTCAAGCTCCCTCGCGCAATCTTCATCGCTTCCTTGATGAGCGGGATCCTGTATTTCAATTCGTGTGCAATCGTAAAATGTTCCAGGTTCCCGTCTCCTTTCACATCATCGTAGGTGTACATTTCGTCGGAGTAATCACAGCTGTTGATTGTAGTGCGACACAGATTGTACGCATTACCACTATCGGGATCGAAGCATGCCCTTACGAATTTTTCCTGCGACTCTTTCGGCAATCTGGCAAAGACGAGGGCTGCCGCATCAGTGAACGCACCGCCAAATCCCTCTATCGTTTGGAAAGTCTTTGTCTCGTCGATCATGACGGTCGGATAATTTTCGTCCGGCTGCTCGACCGGTTCCAATGCCCGAGATCCCTCGTCGGCAAGAAATTGGTTCGTGGACTTAGCCGTTACAAACACCTCGCCCATTTCATGTTGTTTCTGCTGACCATAAGAATGGACTCCCATCAACACCGAGAGCGCATTGTAAGTCAGCAGGCATCGGAACATGAAACTGAAAACTGCGCTGAATACGTTCATCCTGTCCCTCATTGAATTGGACACAATTGGTAAAATCATTTTACCATCACCATTTTTTTTACGGAGGCATAATTGCCCGCAGTCAATCTGCAGAAGTATACGCCGCTCGAGAGCTTGCTGCCGTCGAAGTTCACTTTGTAATAGCCCGCGTTTTCTTCATCGTCAACAAGCCCGGCGACTTTCCTTCCGAGTACATCATACACATCGAGTGATACCCGGCTCTTGACCGGAAGCTGGTAGCCAATCATCGTGGTTGGATTGAACGGATTGGGGAAATTATCGTCCAGAGAATATCTATCGGGCACATGCAGCGATCCCTCGACAGCGGCGGTCGTGTCCGAGGCATAAACGTCAAATTCGTATAAAGAATATCCCCATTGAGTTGCCCTCTGGATTCCATACATCTCTACATATCTTGCCTGCATCGAGATGGGCAAGGTGTTCAATCCGCCGGTGCCATTCGTAACGTGCTGAGCAACCTCCCAACTGGTATCGTCTCTCGAAATCAGGATCTCAAACTCTTTCGCATATGCAGCTTCCCATGAGAGTGAAACCTGATCGATGTTATATACCGCGCCGAGATCAACTTTAATCCACTGAGGATCGCTGAACTGGGAAGACCACCGAGTAGAGGAATTGCCATCAACTGCGTAAGACGGCGGGTAGCTCGAGGACTCAATCGACGATGCAGTCGCGGTCTTGTAAAGCGCTATGTTAATGGGCGGTTTCGAAATCACCACTACTGTGTCCTCGCAAATATTATCGTCGGGAATGAGCTCGTCTATGGAATTGTCAGCGTTGACGTTCGCTTTCACCGCGAACGTTCCGACCTGGTCAGCCCGCCATGAATTCGTTCCGGCATTGATACCAGTATCTGCACAAATTAATGCCATTCCGCCGGCGGGTATGGATCCTTTGAATCTAATAGCATGGCTTACTTCGATTCCATTGACGGAGAAATCAACTTTGAGCGGTGCGTCGGCCGGGCTGGGACCTGTACCTTGATTTTTCACCATTGCAAGAAAAACCACGTTGTCTCCCTGAACGGGAAAGCGTGGAAACCACTTGAAGTTGGTTATCACGAAATCCGGTTTGGGAGGCGCCGAGAGAATATCAAAATCCCCGGTAAGCGGTAGATTATCAGATGACCCGCCTACCTTCACGGTGTATGTACCAGGATCCACCTCGTATGAAGATGATGTCGTATCATAATAATAAAATTCGTCGCTCGTCAGAGTGAATGTTATTGTCTTTGTTTGTCCAGAATCCAGCGAGACTCGCTTGAATCCTCTAAGCTGCTTAACAGGCATCCAAAGTCCTGTTGAGGACACGTGCGACAAATAGAGTTCCACAACTTCGTCACCAGACCTGGAACCCGTGTTCGAAACGTCAACGCTCACGGTAACATTCTGTCCCTCTGCAACCGATGTCGGTGTGATCGTAAGGCTGCCATAATTGAAGCTCGTGTAACTTAGTCCGAATCCGAATGCAAATTCGGGAGTGTACCCCATCTGATCAAACCAGCGATACCCTGCACCATATTCATTGTCGTAGCTCAGGGTGTACGGCGGAAGCTGCGAATCGGATCTCGGCATCGTAACCGGCAGCTTGCCTCCTGGATTGTAATCGCCGAAGATCACGTCCGCGATCGCGTTGCCGCCCTCCTGTCCGGGATAAAAACCGTAGATCAAACCTTTCATGCTTTGTATGCAGCCGTCGATACCACACACTCCCCCACTCTCGATCACGCAGATCAGACTTTTGTTTACCGCGCTCAATCTATTTACCAAAGCTTCCTGCTCACCCGGAAGATCAATAGAACCGCTTGCCCGATCGAAGCCCTCACCTTCCTGTGTACCATCAAGTCCGCCGACATAAATAACATAGTCGGCAGATTGAGCAGCGCTGATCGCGCCGGCAAATCCGGAGGTATCAGTACTGTTGATGTCACATCCTTTGGCATAGACCACCTTCGATGAGCCGATTTTGTTTTCTATTCCTTGAAGCGGAGAGACGGAGTAGAAGGGCGTAACCCAGCTGCTCCCTGATGCATCCGTCTGACAGACGGAAGCGCTCGGACCGATGACAGCAATGGTTCTTACCGAATCTTTATCGAGAGGAAGTATGTTGTCCCGGTTTTTGAGCAAGACGAGACTTTCCCTGCCCGCTTGCAGGCAAAGCTGCTGATGCTCAGTACTGTTCACATCGCTCGAATTGCCGGGCAGATAATAATCCAGCATCCCGGCAAGCGCCTTGGTTTTTAATTCATCCCTGACGGCGTCATCGATTGTTGAGACGCTGACCGATCCACCGTTAATGTCGTTCATAAGATTATCCTGGTACTGGGTATCGCCCATGTCAATCGTGCATCCAGCATTTACGGCATTGGCAGTATTCCAGATCGATCCCCAATCCGATACCACATAAAATGGGAATCCCCATTGAGTTCTCAAAATGTTCGTCAACAGATTGGGATTCTCGGCGCACTTCTGTCCATTGATCAGATTGTACGCGTTCATCACGCACATCACGCCGCCTTCCTGGACTGCAGTCCTGAAGTTGAGGCCATATTCTTCCATCAGCATTCTTTGGCTGATTGACACATCATTGTTCGTACGATTGTTCTCTTTTCCATTTGCATTATAATGCTTCGCCGTAGCGATGCATCCCGTGCTCTGCGCCCCTTTGATCAAAGATGTCGTTATCCGGGCACAGAGATAAGAGTCTTCACCGCCGCTTTCAGGACTTCGGCCGTACCTCGGATCACGGCATATGTCCATCGATGGACCGAGCATCTGGTGGAATCCTTTTCCGCGGAACTCCTGTCCGAGCGCCACACCGACATCTCTGATTAAATCGATATCCCAGGTTGCGGCCATCCCTATGCTGACAGGGAAACTTGTCGCCATGCCATACCTGACACCATGCG
>DATJAY010000037.1 GCA_035515795.1 Candidatus Acidiferrales bacterium
CGGAATGACTCGCACGATGTTCACACCGCCGGCATCACTCGTTCAGAATTGTGCCCCGACCGAGTATGACTCCGCTGCAGGAGGTTTACTCAGAGGAGTTGTGCACGACGAGAATTCGCGTTCACTCGGAGGCGTTGCCGGTCATGCGGGGTTGTTTTCGACAGCTGATGACATTGCCGTCTATCTGCAGTTGATATTGAATCATGGTGTTTACGACGGAAGACGGTATTTGCAGGATTCGACTATTGCCTTATGGACCCGGAAGCAATCTGATCTGAGCACTCGTGCGCTGGGATGGGACACGAAGGCACCCTCACCTCACTATTCGAGCGCTGGTCACTTGTTCTCTCCGAACTCATTCGGTCACACAGGTTTCACCGGAACGTCAATCTGGGTTGACCCGGTTAGAAATCTGTTCGTAATTCTTTTCACTAATAGAGTTTGTCCCACTCGGAAGGACCTGAAAATTGCAGCGGCACGTGTCGACATACACGATGCGGTGATCAAGGCACTTGCAGATGATGAGCAGTCTTCAGCAATAGGCATTCGATAGCATTAGGCGTCGGTTGCGTGACGCAGTTTCTTCAGGAAGACCAGAATAAGAATTGCCGAAATGATTGCCGCAAAAACTAAAATCAGAAAGAACTGCCACAACTGCATCTGGACATAGAATCGTCCGACGAATCCCGCAAGGTAGCTTCCTATCGCCTGTCCAGCGAACCATCCTCCCATCATCATTCCTTTCATTCTTGGCGGCGCGACCTTCGAGACAAACGATATGCCCATCGGGCTTAGAAACAATTCGGCCAGCGTTATTACGAAGTAAGAAGAGATCAGCCAATAAGGACCGACACGCGAAAAAGATGCCGCGTTGCCGGGCATGGGAAGTCCAATCGAAGCGGCGATCATTATACTGAACGCGAGTGCAGTAATGACCATTCCCAGTCCGATCTTACCGGGTGAAGAAGGCTCCTTGTGTTTTTTGTTGAGCCATGCAAATATTCCGATGATCACCGGCGTGAGAAATAATATGAACAAAGGGTTGAACGATTGAAAACTTTCAGGGGATATGGGATTAGAAAATGAAAAGGTCAGGAGCTTTGTTAAAATGATGGCGGCCGATGCAGCCATGATGACCGTAGATGTTGTTCGCGATTTAGTCGAGGACTGGTAGCTAACCGCTGACAACTGAAAGCCCGAAAGAATCAGTGCCATGATGGCAAGAAGTGAAATCGGGTCGAACAACAAGTAAGTGATTCTGTCCACCGTGGTCGTGGTATAATTCTTGGCGAACAACGTCATTGTAAACCCGTTCTGGTAGTAGGCCATCCAGAAGAAGATTATTATGACAAAGATAATGAGCAGAGAAGTGATGCGTTCTTTTTCCTGAGATCTTGTTAGTATGAGTTCTTCTTTTGGAGCGCCGGCATCTTTCGTCCTGTAGTCGGCATCTTTGTAATATTTCCTAAACGACAAGAAAATCGCGATGCTGACGAGGAGTCCCAACGCACAGACTCCGAATGCTGCGTTGTATGCGTGAGAGAGTGACGTATGAAAATGAGTCAGCATAAAATTCTTCGTCGAGGCTGCTGCGATCGGACCGAGGAACGCACCTAAATTTATCCCCATATAAAAAATATTGAACGCCGCGTCTTTCAACGAGCCGTCTTTTTGAGAGTAGAGGTTCCCAACGATGACATACGTATTTGGTTTGAACAAGCCATTTCCGATAGCGATGATGGACAGTGCGGTGAAAAGAAGCGCTGGCTTTGCTGTCGGAATGGCTAACAGAGCGTAGCCTGCACAGGAAGTTGCTGCACCCAAAACAATTGTTCTCCCATATCCTAACAATCTGTCGCTGACCATGCCACCGAACAGGGGTAGAAAGAAAGTCGCCGCGATAAATAAACCGTAAATGTTTCCGATCGTTGCGGGATCCCAATGGAAATTTTCCTGCAGGTATAAAACAAAAATTGCAAGTACTGTATAGAACCCGAATCTTTCCCACATCTCGGTAAAGAAAAGCACGAACAATCCTCTGGGATGGTCTTTGAACATAGGTCTATCTCTGAATTCTTAAAAAAATCAATTTCAAAACTAAGCATAAATATAATGACAAAAGCTTTCAAACTCGTAGATCAATGGGGAGTCGCGGTACCTGCGTGGTCAGGAACTCGGATTTGTTTTTCTTTAATCCCGCATATAACTTGCCAGGTGGATATATAGATGTTGCTGAAGCAATAAGGCTTTCACGACTCGAGGGTAGCCACCTTCAATGCCGGCATCATTAGTAAGGGTGAAAGATGAAAGTTTTGTATTCAATTTTTCTTGCCGTCGTCATGTTTACGGCCGTGACGAACGCCGCGATAAATTCCCCTAAGCGGGTAATTACTTTGAGTGATCATTGGCTGATCCAATCAAGCAAGTATTTGAACGTTTCCGGGGAAAATATTTCCGCTGATTCTTTTGTGACTGAAGGATGGCACAAGGCCGTCGTCCCATCGACGGTTCTCGGAACTTTGGTGAACGATGGGATCTTTAAGAATCCATTTCAAGGACGAAATCTCAGCGCTATACCGGATTCACTGTTCAGTAGATCATGGTGGTACAGGACAAGTTTCCCTCTTCCGAGGAAAGCGGACAATTTCAATCACGTCACCCTCAAGTTCCTGGGGCTCAATTATAAAGCCAATATCTGGCTTAACGGTAAGTTGATTGCGAGCGGGGATTCGGTCTACGGAGGATTCAGGCAGTTCGACTTCGATGTTACAGAAGACGTGCACTTCGGTGGTATGAATGTGTTGGCTGTGGAAATATTCAGACCGGAGCCCGGTTCGCTTACCCTCGGCTTTGTCGACTGGAGTCCCGCGCCGCCGGACCATGATATGGGTCTATGGAGGCCGGTGGAGGTTCATTTAAGCGGCAATGTTTCGATCGACCATCCGTTTGTTGCGTCCAAGGTGGATACTGCGACTCTGAAGGAAGCAGAGCTTACGGTTTCCGCAGAGCTAATAAACATGGCAGACCATGATATAAATGGAGTATTAACCGGGAGAATTGAATCAATCTCGATTTCACAACCAGTCTCTTTGCATCCGCATGAAAAAAGAGTGCTGGTTTTTCCGCCGGAAAATTTTCGTCAGCTCATTATAAAGGACCCGAGGCTGTGGTGGACACACGATCTTGGAATACCGAACCTTTACACGATCCATTTGGAATTCAAAACGGGACAAGATCACAATGAACGAGTTGTAACAGATTTCAACGACTTCAAGTTCGGGATAAGACAGGTTAACGATTACATCAATCCTTACGGCTTTAGAGGCTACAAACTGAACGGCAAGAAAATCCTGATCCGCGGAGGAGGTTGGGTGGATCATATTTTCCTTGACCAGAATGAACAGAACCTCGAAGCGCAGACTGATTATGCTGTAAACATGCACTTGAATGCCATCAGGATGGAAGGCTTTTGGGGCGAAGGTAGTGACATCTACAACCTTTGTGATGAAAAGGGAATACTCATCATGGTTGGAATCAGTTGTCAATGGGAATGGAAGAATATTTTCGGCGGGGATGCCGAAGACCAATACGGCTGCATAATTTCTCCTAAAGATATGGTCGCCGCCGCGAGGTCTTTCAAAGATCAAATAAGATGGCTTAGAAATCATCCTAGCATATTCCTCTGGCTCTATGGAAGCGATAAATTTCCGAGTCCCGACCTTGAATCAAAATATAGAGAAGTCTTGAGCCAGTATGACACCACGCGACCGTTTCTTTCTTCTGCTGCTGAGCACACGAGTACCTTAACCGGGCCTTCCGCAGTTAAAATGCGCGGTCCTTATGACTATGTGCCGCCGGTCTACTGGTTTGTTGATACTTCGTATGGTGGGGCATTCGGATTCAATACCGAGAGCGGTCCCGGTCCGCAAGTACCGAGGATTGAATCGTTGAAGAAAATGTTATCTCCCGATTCATTGTGGCCGATCAACGATGAGTGGTACTACCATTGCGCAAGAGGTAGGTTTCATAACTTAGAAATTTACAATAACGCCATCGATGCCAGACTCGGAAAGCCAATGGACCTGGAAGATTACGAAAGGAAAGCGCAGTTTACAAATTATGAGGCGATGCGGGCAATGTTTGAAGCATTTGGAGCGGACAAATTCAAATCTACCGGTGTAATTCAGTGGATGTACAATGCCGCTTGGCCAAAGATGTGGTGGCAATTGTATGACTATTATCTCAATCCAACGGGAGCATTCTACGGAGCCCAAAAGGCATGTGAGCCTATCCACGTCGAGTATAATCCCGCAGATCGTGGAGTGGTAGTCGTAAACTCGACCCTTAGGCCCGCCAACGGATTGACATTGAGGATCGAATTGTTGGACTTTAATATGAGGAAAATGTTCTTTCGTCAGATGACCGTCGATATTCCTGCGAATGCTGCTGACGAGGTTATTGCTTTTCCCAAGAATGATTCCGTCACACCAACTTATTTCCTGAGCTTGCATCTTTACCGCGGCAAAGAAGTTGTCAGTTCAAACATGTATGCGCTCTCAACCGTGACCGATAGCATACATGAGAAGGAGTCGTCGTGGTATGTCACTCAAAGCTCTTATGCTGATCTGACGGAACTTAACAGACTCCCGGAAATAAAATTAGAAACGACGGGAAAATTTGTAAGGCGTGGAGAAGATTATCTTGTCACTGCGACGATCCACAATCCGACTGACAGGCTTGCTTTTATGGCTTATCTTTCAGTTAAAAGCGGAAATACGGAGGATATTGTTTTGCCGGTTTTCTGGGATGAAAACTATATTAGCCTGCTTCCCGGAGAGACCAGAACAGTGCACGGGCATTTTCATGCAGCAGATCTCAAAGGTGAGTCACCCCGACTCGAAGTTTCGGGATGGAACATCGACCAGTGATGTCAAAGGAGTTCAGGAAATAAACGGGAATAAGATGAAGAGAAACTATTATATCGTGGGTTTGATCTTCCTTACTTTTTTTGTGATATCGTTCATCACGAACATTCTGGGCGCTCTTAATCCGGATGTTATAAAGAGTTTCAATTTAAGTTTGACGTTATCGGGATTATTGCCGTTTGCCTTTTTTGCGGCTTACGGGGTGATGTCGATTCCATCGGGTATGCTTGTCGAGAGGTACAAGGAAAAGACGACGATGGTTTTAGCGTTTGTCCTGGCATTTATTGGAGCTTTGCTCTTTTCGATCTTCCCGCAATACGTCATTTTTCTTGTGTCGTTATTTCTCATGGGAACAGGCATGGCAATGCTGCAGGTAGCGATCAATCCGCTTCTGAGGGTTTCCGGAGGTGAGGAACATTTCGCCTTTAATTCTGTAATGGCACAATTGATATTCGGCGGTGCATCGTTCATCGCACCAATGTTCCTGACATATTTGATCACTGGTCTCGAACAGCCGGATGGTTCAAATGCAGTGAAACTGCTCTTCTCGAAGCTGGTACCCAGGAATATTTCATGGACATCTCTTTATTGGGTTTTCGCCATGATTTTCCTGTTGATGATTTTGATAGTCCTGTTTTCTCCTTTTCCGCATGTAGAGAGAAAAGAGGACGAAAGAGCTGGAACCTGGGAGACTCACAGGGGGCTATTCAGGCAGAGGACGGTTATACTTTATTTCGTAGGGATTTTTACTTATGTCGGAACTGAACAAGGAGTCTCCTACTGGCTTTCAAAGTTTCTTTACACCTACCACAATTATGATCCGCTGGAGGTAGGGGCATCGACGGTCGGCTGGTTTTGGGGGATGATGTCCGTTGGCTGCCTGGTCGGGTTGATGCTACTCAAGCTTTTTGATAGCAGGCGAATTCTGTCGGTCGCCGTCATCCTGGCTGCAACCTTTCTGTCTGTTGCCTTGTTCGGGACGGGGCCGGCTGCATTGTACGCTTTCCCGATGGTGGGATTCTCTTTGTCAGTCATGTGGTCTATCGTGTTCTCGTTGGCACTTAATTCCGTAAGCAGCCATCATGGTTCATTCGCCGGAATACTCTGCACGGCAATTATCGGCGGTGCGGTAATCCAGGTGATAATAGGATGGCTGGGAGACTTGTTTGGTCTGAGGATCGGGATGTGTGTAATCTATCTGACGCTGGGATATATCTTCAGCATCGGAATCTGGGCAAGACCTATCGTTACCAACGAGACTATATTCGCGAAAAGAAAGATCAGGAGAGAATCGGTAGCTACAAATTGAAAAGGCTTTCTATGTTAGCAAGAATCAGAGCGGACGCTCGATGCAGATTTTAGGCATAGACCTTGGCGGGACAAATGTCAGAGCCGGGTTGGTCGAAGACGATTCGCTGGTTAGAGTTGAGTCCCAGCCTCTGAACAAGTCTGACAATGCGGGTGAGGTTGTTGACGAGATAGCTGACCTCATACGACGATTCTTCCCGAGCAAAATCGTGGGAATAGGCATCGGTGTGCCGAGTGTTGTAGACATTGAAAGAGGAATCGTGTACGACGTTGCGAATATCCCTTCGTGGAAGGAAGTGCCGCTGAAGTCTCTCTTGGAGGAGAAGTTTGACGTGCCGGTATACGTGAACAATGATGCAAACTGTTTTGCCGTTGGCGAAAAATACTTCGGAAAGGGAAAAGGATACCAAAACGTTGTCGGGCTTATTGTTGGGACCGGATTGGGTGCGGGCATCGTGATAAAAGATAAGCTTTACGCGGGGACCAATTGTGGCGCCGGTGAATTTGGTTGTGTCCCGTACAAAGACAAGAACTATGAGTATTATTGCAGCGGCCAGTTTTTCACAAATGAGTATCATACTCCTGGTGAAGACTTTTTCAAGAGGGCGGCAGACGGAGACCGAGAAGCCATCGATGTCTTCTCGATATTTGGCGCTAACCTTGGCGATGCTCTGAAACTTGTCATGTACTCGGTCGATCCTGAGATCATCGTTCTCGGCGGTTCCGTATGCAAATCCTTCGATTTTTTTAAAGATGCCATGTATGATGCAATCAGGAATTTTGCTTACCCGAAATCTCTTAAAAATATCAGGATAGAGGTTTCGGAAATTGAGAATGTGGCGATACTTGGTGCTGCGGCTTTGTATTACGACGAGATGAGAAAGTAGGATTGGTGATTTCAAGCCGGCGCTTCGATCGTTTAGTCATTGACCTTTTTTGAATAGATATTTCTCGTTTTGATTTTTTGATGCGGGCTCGTTAGCACCTTAGAGGATTAGAATGCGATTAATGTCAGGATCAAAAGTTCAAGAGGAAAGGAAAATACGGGAGATTGCGATGAGATATAGATTCGTTTTTTACTCGGTACTGGTTTTTCTGTCGACGGCGGCCATCGAAGCAATTCGGCCGGTTGTCTGGACTAAAACCCCGCTTACCGCGGATCAACAATCGTGGCTCGCGAAGGCAAACAGGCATACGAAATCGGGCTGGGTCTATCTTCACATAGAAGGTTCTCCGGAAGAGCGCGGGTTTCAGCACGGATATCTTCTTTCGGATCAAATCAAAGAGTCCCTGCGCGTTCTAAAGAAAAAGTGGGAATATCAAAGCGCAATGACGTGGGCCTGGTACGTCAGGGAATGCGGTGAGATTCTCACGCCGAAAGTTGATACGGAAGACTTGTCTGAGATGAACGGTATCGTTGAAGGAATGAATGCGGCGGGCGATTCAACGACGACTAACGAGATCGTCGCGCTGAATGGGTACATGGAGATGATGGACTATTGGTGGCCGGAAGTGAAAGACTCCCTGAAAATAAATTCGCCGACACCTGACAGGGAGTCATGCAGTTCCTTCATTGCTACAGGGAGTATGACAGCGGACGGGAAAATTGTCCTGGGACATAATACCATGGGCGGCTATGAGGAACCACTCTGCAATGTCATCCTTGATATTGCCCCGGAAAAGGGGCATCATATTTTGATGCAGTCTTTCCCCGGATTCATCCATAGTGGAACCGATTTCTTTATCACAGACGCAGGACTAGTTGGTTCTGAGACTACGATAGGTGCGTTTTCAGGATTCGATCCAAATGCGACACCGGAGTTCTCACGCATGAGACATGCCACACAATACGCAGATAATATTGACCAGTGGTGCGCGATGATGAAGGAGGGAAATAATGGTGGGTATGCGAATGCCTGGCTTCTTGGTGATATCAACACAAACGAGATAGCAAGACTGGAACTCGGGCTGAAATATGTCGGGTTCGAAAGAAAGAAAGACGGCTATTTTATCGGCTCAAACGTCGCCGAGAATCTGAAGGTGCTAAGATTTGAAACCAAGCAGGATGAAACGGACATTATGCATTCGTCGGTGGCGCGCAGGGTGAGATGGAAACAGTTGATGAAGGAATACGCCGGAAAAATAAACGTCGACCTTGCGGAAAAATTCGAGGCAGATCACTACGACACCTATTTGAATAAGGACAATCCGGATGGCCGCACACTTTGTGGACATTGCGATCTTGAGTCGAATCCTGCGACCGATGACCCGTTCTCTCCATGGGGTACCCTCGACGGTAAGGCGGTAGATGCGAAAATGGCGAAGCAAATGACGATCTGCGCGAGATGGGGATCGGCATGCGGCGCGGCATTCAGCGCGGACAAATTCCTGAATGAACATCCACAATATGACTGGATGACTGGACTGATCAAAGACCGGCCGTCGGAGCCGTGGGTTCTGTTTAAGGCTGATGAAAAATAGTTCTCAGAGGAATGGTCTGGATGTGAACTGCAACTGGCAAAGTCCTCGTTTTGACAAAATGAAGGACGGGTCAGTGCTTTTTAGATAGACGAGAACTTTAGTGGAGGCAATTTCAAGATGTGTATTTGATCTCTCCACCCAACATTGTCAGGTTGACATTGAACTCGTCGTCAAGAACTACAAGATCGGCGCGTTTTCCTTCTTCAACACTTCCAGTTACTTTTTCAATTCCCAGTGAACGCGCTGCAGTTAGAGATGTCATTTTCGATGCTTCCACGAGGTCTATTCCTACGGTACGCGATAAGTACGCGAGACCTTTTTCCATGACAAGAGTGCTTCCGGCTAGAGCGCCATCTTCTGAACGTACCGCTCCGCCTTTGACGACAACTTTTCTTCCGGCGGAAACGTATTCTCCGTCGCCCACCTGTGTGGCACGCGTTGAATCTGTGATAAGGAGTATGTGATCTGGTGTCTTCAGTCTTATTGCCATCTCGATGGCTTTCGGATGGACGTGGATTCCGTCTGCGATAATCTGTGCGTCGATTTTTTCCGACAGCAGCGTCTCAAGTAAAATTCCGTCCTCGCGGTGATGGAGCTGAGGCATGCTGTTGAAAAGGTGAGTCACCTGTTTCGCTCCCATCGAAATCATTTGTACCATTATGTCGCCGCTTGCTTTGGAATGACCAATTGAAATGATGATTCCGTTGGTTATTGAATCTTTGATTATCGGCAATACTCCAGGCAACTCCGGGGCTAACGTCATGAGTTTGATCAGTCCTTTGCCTGTCTCACGAACCTTCGACCATTCGTCGATGTTTGGAGCTTCAACATAGTCTCGCTGATTTCCACCGCACATTTCTTTGTTGATATATGGACCTTCCAGGTGAAGTCCATAGATGTTTGTATTACCCTTTTTATCAATACAGTAGTTTGCTATACGTTCTACGGCAGGCTTCAACAGAGAATAAGGTAATGGGGACAATGTGGCAAGAAGTGAAGTTACGCCGTGGCTAAAGTAATAATTTGAAAGAGCAGGCAGGATTTCTTCGCCGTCGGCAAAATCGCAACCGATTCCTCCATGAGTGTGAAGATCAATGAAACCAGGCATAACGATTTTACCTGAACAATCTATTATCTCCACACTGCCTTCGGGTAACTCGGGTGGCTTATCGAAAATCCTTTCTATTCTTCCTTCTTCGAGGAGCAGGGTGCCCTTGTCGATTACCGTTCGGGCAGTTACGACTCTACCGTTTATCAGTGCGGTTCTTCTTCTCATACGCACAACATAACTCCTTTAAAGGAAATCTTTGATATCATTTTCAAATTCTGTCGGGCTTTGACGACAGTGATTTGTGAACTAAGAATCCGGTTGCTGCAATGGCCACTGCAGAGGTGTTCGGGAGAAATCTATCGGAACGGATTGTGAGAATTCCTCTGAAACGGAATCATTCCCCCAGCCGGTACCACTGTGTAGAAGAGTAACCGAAACGTTGTCAATGTTCGCAGAAAAAGCGTAATTTCTGCTGAGATGAAAAAAGGGAAGCGCTCAATACTAATTGAAATTGGGCACTGTCTCTTTGGCAAAAGTCGGTCAAAAGATTCAGGGTCTGGTGGCCGCATTAGTGCTCAGCTTCTAGTCTTGTTCTTGACAGTATAAATCGTTTCTTGGGGGCCTCGCTACATGATTCAAGTCTTGACTTTTATAACAGAGTGGATAGTCACGTATCGAAATCTGGTTACATTCTTAGCGCGTTTGTTTGAAAGCGTGTGCCATCTTGTAATATATTCGACACTGAAAAAGGACCAAAAAGGTACCCAACAATTTCAAAACCCGCGAATTTGTGCGCCTGGAGGGATTCGAACCCCCAACCCTCAGATCCGTAGTCTGTGGCTCGCTCGAAAATATACGCTTTAATTCGTTTAGATTCGCTGATTTCATTCGTTTCATTACTGTAATCTTTCGTAAGTGCTTTTAAAACGTCCAATTGCACGTTTTTCGATCATAAGCGTTGAGATTTTCCCCACAATTTTCCCACAATTTTTCATCTGGTGTTCATCCCTGTTTTGATCGTTCACCTGAATAAACGGCTTCTCTGAGCAAATTCGAAGGATAATTCTGTTGGCAGTTGCATCCCATGATTTTTTAACCTCAGATCTTAGTAACTGCGAAATCTGATGCTCTCGTACCATAGTAGCAATATATGTTATGGAATAAAAAAGTCAAGGGTGTACCCCCGTTGTACTTTGGATTAGTCGAATGGACATTTGAGGTAACATTGTGAATTTTTAACTTGACTTGTTCAGGAGCTTTGTGTTAGCTTTGATGGTTGCAGGGACATCGAATAACCAATGGCTAAAGAAGAGAGAATCGAACTCTTAAAGGGGTTCGAAAAACGAAGGAAATCAAGAGCAATCCTATTTGTCTTGGGAGATCGGCAGCCAATACAGCTGTTTGGCACTCTCATTGCGATGGACATTATTCCCCTGACACAGAAGTTAGTTGGGAAAATGAGCCAAAGTAAAAAAATATCATTAATTATCTACAGTGCTGGTGGTGATCTTTTTACGCCGTGGCCATTGGTCAATCTCCTTCGAGGATTTGCAAAAGAGCTTGAGGTGATTGTATTACGGAAAGCACTCAGTGCAGCTACTCTTGTAAGCTTGGGTTCAGACAGAATTGTGATGTGCCCGTTCTCAAATCTGAGTGCGATTGATCCCCAAGGTACGTTTCAGACACCAGAAGGGAAAATCGAGCAGATTAGTATCGAAGACATACTCAAGTTCATAGAATTCGCCCGGGAAAAGATTGGACTAAAAGACAGAGCAGGAAAAATTGAGATCCTGAAAGCCTTAGGCAGAATAGATCCAAAAGTTCTTGGTAACATAAATAGGACTCATTCGCTAATTCTGAAGTTGGCTACAGACTTGCTAAAGTTGCGGTCAAAAAATCGTCTTAGTGATACCCAAATCAAAAATGTTGTTTCTAATCTAACAGAGAAAACCTTTGCGCACATGCATTTAATTGGGCGCTCGGAAGCGAAAAATAAGATCGGGTTAGGTTCAATGATCGAGTTTGCAGATGAGAAGACCAATGAGTTAATGGAAAATATGTACACAATTGTGGAGTCCGACCTGCAACTTGAAACTCCATTTGATCTTCAAGAAGAACTCAAGCGCAACGCTCCGAATGCGGTGACTGTCACCGCCACTCGAAGCATTGCCCAGTCCACGGATTTAAATTATGAGGGAAAATCAACGATTGTCATTCATCCCAACGGACAAGTTCAACAACCATCGTTTAAATGGGAATTAGTTTAGTTCCGAATTGGTTCAGTAATATAAGTTAAACAAAGGAGCGAAATATGAGTGAGCAGCAGAATTTGATTCCAACGATTGTACCGACTCGGTTTCAGGTCATGAGGAATCCGATGCTTGATGGTACGAGCGCCGACATGCGGCTCTTGACAAGGATCGAGTACAGCACGATAAAATCGTCAGTAATTTTTGAACTTTCGTCTGAGGGCGAACAGGAATATGAGTATCAGCCTTTCACAAAACCCAGCGCTATTATAGAAGAGTTGAAAGGGCAATCCATCTAATGGCCCATGTACTATGAGGCCGATCCTGATCCAATACAGTTATGGCAGGGTGATGTAATAAGAAATTTCATTCTGCCTGTTCCCACCGAGCAAGTTTATATTGTCAGAAATCCACCCGATCCTCTTTTGCCGACGACTTTTTCGGGTGGAAAGAATATCCCAATCAAAGCGATCTATGAACCGAGTGATCTGCAGGATGCATTTTTTTTAGGCAAGGAAGCTTTATTGACAGACGCTCTCTTAACTAATGTGGCTATAATTTCGCATTCGTGTGATATAGATAGGAAACCGTTTTTGACAGTGGCGGCGGTAAAGCCGATTACCGTCGTGACTAACAAAAACCGAAGAGAGAATCTAAAGGATTTATATAAGGTCTTTGAATATTTTTGGTTGCCATTGTCAGACAATTTGGAAGAATCTATCGTAGATTTCAGTGTGACGTATTCGGTAAAAGCAGAAGTGCTTAGAGCAAAACTAAATGATAGAATCCTATCGTTGACACCCGAGTATAGAACCAAACTTCGGCACAAGCTCCAACAATATTTTGGAAGACCAGATTAGTAAATGAGTTGTCATCGCCCACCAGGTTGTGCCAGTCAATTAAAGCCACCATCCCTTACTTCACGGTGTATCTATTTCTAATCATGGTCGTACCATGATGCTCGAAAATCCTTTCTGTTTTTCCCCACAATTTTACCACAGTACGAACGAAAACGAAAAAAAACCCGCGAAATTAGTGCGCCTGGAGGGATTCGAACCCCCAACCGCCAGATCCGTAGTCTGATGCTCTATCCAATTGAGCTACAGGCGCGGCGCAGTTAAGTTAGCAGCCGTGGAATAATTTTCAAAATGCCCGCTGCTGAGCGGTGAAATCTTGCGTTGGAATTCTCCAAATCCGGCTTATCTTATGTGGATCGTAAAGTCAAAAGGAGCCTTTATGTCGGAAAAATCCGCGGTAGTAAGACAAGTCAAAGGATTGACGTTTGTCGGGATGGCCGAATCCGGGCATTGGGTGAACGTCGACGGACCACCTGAATTCGGTGGAAGCAACGCGGCAATCAGGCCGAAGGAACTGATCCTCATTTCACTCGGGGCATGTACTGGCAGCGACGTCATTTCAATCCTCCAGAAGAAACGCGTTAAGCCGGCGGGCTTTGAGGTGAGACTGAAAGCCCAGGTTGCCGAAGAACATCCGCAGGTTTATACGAAGATTCATATTGAATACGTATTCTACGGAGAAAATTTGCCGGCGCCGGATATCGAACGTGCGATAGATTTGTCGCAGAACAAATATTGTCCTGTGACGGCGATGTTGAAAAGTTCCGTGGACATAACCAATTCTTATAAGATCTTGCCTTCCGGTGATTTCTTAGGTGCTAAGGTAAACTGATGCTGGGGATGGGGAATCTGTTTTTTTCTACCTGAGTTTCAACTTCTTTATCAACCGGATCGCCTCCGCGGTTACCAAGGAAGAAGAAATATCCTGAGCAAGCGCTGATGTGCCGTTCCCACACTTTGGTAATCCATCGAGGCAGTTGGTAAAATCCTCCATACCAAACAATTTCTCGACAAACCACTTCATGTTTCCCACCTCTCTCTCGCAGCCTTTGAGCTGGCGGCTCGCTTCCAATAGGTAAATCGCAGCTAAGTTGCATGCATGGCGCGGCGATTTGTGAGCGTCTCTATTACCGTACGATTCCGAAAATTTTGACACCAGGAGCCGGCATATCTTTGTTTTCTCTTCCTCATCGAGGGGAGAATGCGGCACGATAAGCGGCACTGCCATCTCAAAGTTTAGCACGTCTTTCCCTGCGGCACTTTTGTAACGTCCATCCCTCTCAAAATAAGTCCCGTAATATGCGGCTGCTATTTCGGATATGATCTCGGAGTAGGATGCGGAGGACACGATAACGGATTTCGTATCGTCGACCATTTTCAACAAATTGTACCACAGCGCATTGATGAAAGCGTTTCTCACCGACCATGGTACACCGTCGGAATTGTTTGTCCCGAGGTTTATAAGGTGCGATCCCTTTCCTGGGCGGACCTGTTCAGCCGATGCTGTTTGGCCCAAAATGCCCGTCGTGATTATGTCGATTCCCGCTTCGAGTAAAGGAAGGTATCGGCGCGCGTGTTCTGAACTTCTCTCCTTCTCAACGATCCTGGCAAGTGCGAAACCGAAATAGAGAATTGTCAGAGGATTGTCGTAGTTAATGTGAAATGTATCTTCGTCGACGGAAGAGGGAAGCTCACCGTTCATTTCGTTGGAAGCTAATTCATGCAGGAATTCCCGGTCAAAGTTGGAGGATTCAGACGTATAAGAAACCCCGTCCAATGCGATGAGGGTCTCCGGAATATTCAATCCACCGTAGGGATAGCCGTCGATAACGGTAGATGTCCTCAGCGCGTTGTTCTTTACAATGTGATTGAAAGACGAGTTCCCCAGATAAGAATATTTTTTCGGAAGGCCGCATGACGATCTGATTCTATCTGCGGCTTCGATATAGCGTGCCATGATCTCGTCGTAATTAAATTCGCCGAGGTCGCGTGTCGAGGCAGCAAGAGTTGTTCCTTTCCCCGGCTCCAATTCCGTTTCCCAATAACCCATATTGAACAGATCTTCGCCGCTCTCTTTGTCCAAATTGGAATCATGTGGATAAATGAAATTGTAATACCAATGTGATTCGGGACTCGTACTGTATATTTGAGAAAGTTTCACGTAAAGTCTGGGGAGACTCATATCGGCAATAATGCGAATCCCGTCGGGCAGTTCGTCGGTCAAAAAGGTCTCGCCGAATTTCCTTGTCGAGTCTTTCGATCTGAATCCGACCAGAGGAAGAAGGCGGAGCACCATTACTTCTTTGGAATGATTTTCGTAATGGATGAAGACCGCGTTCGATCTTTTTGGCATCAACACGCTCTTCGTAATCTGGCAGCCCGATAGATCGTACGTCGCCTGAGGAAAATAGTCGAAGGTGAATTTGCTTAGTAGCTTATACCCCTCGGGAAAGATCGTATTCGGATAACGGTTTGTCCCCAGGAAAAAAGATTTGCCATTGATGATGATTTCTTCATCAACTTTGTTGAGAAGCGTCAATCGCCTGAGAGGTGGATTCAGCGAGATCGTGAGAAGCGAGTGCTGACGTCTCGTGTTCATGAAGGAAACCGTACTGCACGCGAATCCTCCCTCACCGTCTGTCAGAAGCCATTCTTTTGCGGAAGCGAATGCGATATCTCGAAGTTGCTTTTGGTTGTACGTAATCACTGTCCAACAATATACAAAAAACTTTTCCTAGTACGCACGACGGCAGTTGTTTCAGCCAGGAGGAATGCCCGGAGATTTTTTCTGTGGAATTGAGGCTTCAACTTCGCAAACGCTGGTCCTGGATTTTTGTCAGGAAAAGGCTCAGGGTGGTGCCGTTCCTCAGGGGTCCATTCGGGACGGCAATCAAGGAAAGGTTAAGGATGAGTCAGTGAATGTTGCACTATCCATTTTGAACCGACATCATCCACGGCCGGCATCCATGCTTTTTAAGCTCTTTAGGATGGTGGATCGCGTTCGAATCCGTGCAAATTATGCTGTTTGGGGCATGGTCCGCAGTGATTACACATGCGATTTTTCTAAAATTTGTGGTCAACTTCAAGTAAACTAACAAATGAACTTGATTAACTCATTGTGAATCTATAAATTCCTGAAATGAGAGCGATCGAGAGAGTTGCTTCAATTATTCTGCTTTTTGCCCTCTATTCCGTCGCTTCTTCTCAAGTGACAAGCGTGACGGAGCAGCAGGACTATTCTTTCGCCGTCGGCCTCTATCGTGACGCTCAGTACGATCTCGCGCTTCAGCAGTTCAAGTCCTTTCTCAAGAATTATCCCACAACACGCCATGCTGAAGAGATAACTTTTCTTTCCGGTGAATGCCTCTTCCAAAAAAGGATGTATGACAGTGCGCTGAGCGAGTACCAGAAAATTTTGGACGATTATCCGAATTCAACTTATTATGTCCGATCCCAATTGAGAGTAGGCGAAGTCTGGCTCCAGCTCGGCAAATTTGACCGGGCCGAAAAAATTCTGAAGGAAATCTTGTCAAGGGAGAACGGCCAAGATTTGAACGGAGAAGCAGCGTATAAACTCGGCCAGCTTTTCGCCGGGAAAGAAGACTACAACAATGCAGTGAAATATTTCGAGCTTTCGTACGAAGGCTACAAGGAATCAGGAATTGCGGACTATGCGATGTACGGCTCGGCCTGGTCGTTCGGAAAGCTGGGGGAATTCGAAAAAAGCAAGAGCAGGTTTGCCGAAATGCTGTCTGCCTATCCTAACACGAAGCTGAAAGCAGACGCAGGCGAAAAGATGGGCGAGTGCGATTTCTTTCTCACCGACTACAAATCTGCCATTTCCGAATTTGCCGAAGCCGCTTCACTTTCATCAGAAAGCCAGGTGATCGAGCCTGCCTTATATTATGAGGGACGGGCAGATGAAAAAATCGGGAGGAGCGACAGCGCGATTTCCGGTTACTCGAACTATCTGAATGAATTTCCATCAGGAGAACATTCTTCGGAAGTCAGAGTGCTCCTTTCCAAACTTTTAGTCGCAACTCCCACGCGTGCCCGCGAGGCATTGAGAGTTCTCAGTGGGGTGCCGCATGGTGATCCGCTTTATTTCGAATCACAGCTGGAAACCGCGCGAGCGTATGAGAAATCCGGTTCGTCGGATACTGCTGAAATAGTCTTAGTTGCGTTGACCAAGTCAAGAAGGTCTTCGGATGAGATTGCCGAAGCTCAATACGAGATGGGAAAGCTGTACTTCAAATCTAGATCATACGGGAAGAGTGCAGAGTCCTTTTTGCTCGCGGCAAAAGATACTTCGCTCTATGGCGAGGCAATGAAGAATGCAGCAATTTCTTCATCCGCCGCTGGAGATTATCGCGATGCGAAAAACTATTTCGCCAATTCGATCCTGAAACTCCAGGGCAGCGATTTATTGGAAGCTCATTTCGATTACGCTTCAGCCCTGTACGCGAGTGGAGATTATAAAGGCGCCGCTCAGATTTTTCTTGCTGCCCAAAGGCTTGCAGCATCCGATAGCGATAGGTCGGAGGCTCTTTACATGGCCGGTGAATCCTTCTACCGGGCAAAAGATTTCAAATCGTCGTTGTCGTGTTACTTGGATTATTCGCAGATTTACTCTGCAGGCATTCATGCCGGTGCGGCCGTTCTCGGCGTCGGATATTCAAATTATTTCTTAGGGAACTTTCTTGCCGCCGCCGGTGCCTTTCAGAAATTTATCGCGGCGTACCCGAACTCGCTGTTATCGCCAGAAGCATTTCTCAGGCTTGGCGACTGTTATTATTATGGCAAGGATTACGAAAAGGCTCTCGGGGTTTATAAGGATGCCGCCTCAAGATTTTCGACAGAATCGAGCGGACAAGACGATTCTACCGCTGCGTATGCACTGTACCAGAGCGGTGAATCGGATTACTGGCTCGGGAAATTCGATGCATCGATAGAAATGTTCCGTGCACTTCTCGACAAGTATCCTCACTCGCCGCTTGCACCGGATGCGCAGTATGCAATCGGTTGGGTCTACTTTTCACAAAAACAGTATTCGCAGGCCATAGGCGAGTTTGATAAAGTGACGGCAAATTATCCGAGCAGTCTTACCGCAATCAGGGCACTTTACAGCAAGGGAGACTCCTATTACAATTCGGCGGAGTATCAGCAAGCGCTGATGTGTTACAGTGAGCTGCTCTCGAAATATCCATCAAGCGAGTTTGTAGGTAATGCGCTCGTAGGGATGCAATATTGCCTGACTGTTCTCGGCAAACCTAAAGAAGCGGAAAAAGTCATAGATAATTTTGTGCGCGATCACCCGCAGCTACCGAACGTCGACAAAATCTATTACAAAAAGATTGAGTATGCTTTGAACGAGAAGCAATACCCCGAAGCCGAACACGACCTAAAGGAGTTCATCGTCAAGTTCCCGAGAAGCTCTCTATCCGGTGCTGCGCTTTACAACCTTGCTCTCGTTGAAATCGATCTTGGAAAGACAAAAGCCGCAACGGGCGTTCTTTCGGACCTGATTGCGAAGCGCCCTGGCGACGAATACACGACCGCAGGAGAAGTTAAACTGGCCGAACTTTATAGCTCGGAAAAAGGTTATTCCGAGTCAGAAAAGCTCCTGACGGAGGCGTCATATGCCCAAGATGTTTATGGAGTCGCCGCACAGGTGGAACTCGGCAAGTTTTATCTTGACAGGGGCGATACTTCGAAAGCGGAATTGATCCTTTCGAAGGTTACAACTGCCGACACCTCAAACGATGAAGAAAGAGCAAAAGCAAAGTTGATGTTGAGTGCGGTATATTTCAGCAAAGGACGCACCGTGGACGCTGTTTCCCTCGCAAGTTCAGTGGCGAAAACCCATGATGATTTGATCGGAGCACAGGCGCAATTGAGGGTAGCCGAGTATTATTGCGGTGACGGCGATAGCACAAATGCAGTTCTTTCCTTCCTTCGGGTGAAGTACGTGTTTGCCAGTTTCTCGGACATCGTCGCGAAGTCCCAGATTGAACATGCAGATTGTCTGATGAAGTTCGGAAACAAAAGGGAAGCAAGAACGTTGCTTCAGGAGTTCGTCAGGGACAGGACAGAGGACTCATACACGAAACTGGCAAGAGAAAAACTCAAACAGATGAGATCGGAGTAGGAGAAGATTCAATTGAACAAGACGATGGTATTCTATGGAATTCTTATTGCCGTAATAGTTCTGGCATTAATCGTATCTTCAAATCTCAACAAGGTTCCCGACTTAAAGCCGAAGTTTGCAGATTTCGTTACGGATCAGATCTTGTCGCCGGACTCGAGCAACTCTTTCGGCGATAATCTCAAGGTTCTGCACGGCATCCATTCGCGCGATCAACTGTTGAGCGTGATGCGTGGATTTACGGAGGCCCTCGGCGTCAAATGCGATTTCTGCCATAACACGGACAATTTTGCCAGCGATGAAAAAATTCAGAAGAGAACCGCCCGCGTCATGATCAGCATGGTCTCAAACATTGACAGGAACTATTTGGTTGGTCCTCAGACGGAAAAGGTAACCTGTTTTACCTGCCATCGCGGATCAAACGTTCCTAAACTGGTTGCATCAAGGTGAAAATCGGATCGGTCATTTCGATTGTGTTTACTTTCGCGGGAATTGCGAGGTCGCAAGTTACGCCGCCGGAGACGGTTTTTAAACCGGACACTTCGCTCCCGAAAGTGAATGTGCCGGAGTTCGTGATCACTGGGAAGGCCGGGAATAACATGGCACAGTTCAACAAAGAATCGACCCGGATCGATTCTTTATATTTTCAGAACAAAGCCCTGGCAGGCTTGATCATGGAGATACCTGTAAACCGATCTTTGAGCCTGCAGAGTTCGAACTTTCAAGCCGGGAGTCTGTTCGCGCACGTGTCGACGGGGAGCTATGCGACTACTTCATACTTGCTGTCGGGCTGCGGCGGGATCGGCGGCACCCGCTTGAACGGAAGCCTTGGGGGAAACTACACTTCCGGCTATACACCGCAGACGATGCGGCGCGATGTTTCGGTGCAGGCGGGGGCCGGCGGGGACATAGAGCTTGACGAAAGTGCGAAGACAACCAACTCTGCCGAAATCGGTTATTCGCGCGCGAGCTTTTTCCTGTATGGAACCGGAATTACAAATCTGCTGAGAACTACAAACGGATTTGACTTAGTACTTCGTTCCGATATGAACTTTGGGAATTTTCCGCTTGGTGCGGGACTAAGTTTCGACAGGTTCTCCGTTCAGGATTTTGAGAAGGCCGCGCAATCAGTTGCCGACTTAAAACTCAATTCCATGCTTCAGCTGCAATCCGGCAGCATTAACCTTGACGGCTCGCTTCGTTTTGGAAATCACAATACAACTTCACCGCTATCTCCGATCGATCAGTCGTTTTATAAGCTCACTTTGGGTGCCGAGTATGGAAACAATATTGGCGATTTTTCTTATGCTGTTGCCTTAAACTATTTTCAATACGCTGATGACTCCGGCAACGGAATCGCGAAGATATATCCTGACCTGCGCGGAACGTACAAAGTGAACAACGAAGTTTCGCTTTCCGCAAGGTTCTTCGGCGACGTTGAGAACTCAAGCCTTTCTACTTTCTTAAATGGGAACAGATATGTTGAGATGAATTTTCCGCTGAGGAATTCCCAGGACTATGCGAATTTTACTTTCGGCGGCGATTGGATCGTGAACGATGAGATTTCAGTGTCGCCGAAACTTAATATTTCCGCTTCAAGATTTTATCCGATCTTTGTGACTTTTCCATCGGCATTCATAGGGGCCGATACAAGCCATGCGGACAATCAGCTTCTCTACGCAAACAAGGCGACTATTTTTACCGCTTCCGTGTCGGTACAATACAAGAAGGATAAATTCGGCGCGGATGCAACTTTGAATTCACGAATCGGCACGGCAGACTCCCTGACTTCGATTCCGAATCTCGCCCCGTTTGATTTGACCGTCGGTGCGATTTACCAGATTAACCCGCAATTCAATCTCAGAGCTTCGATCTTTATCCTGTCTGCTCGCTATTCCGATCTTGCTTTGAAGAATAAAATCAGCCCGGCGTGGCTGCTGAATTTTCACCTGGCTTACAATTTGAAAGTCGCTCAGTTGCCGGTCGAGATATTCGCCGACGTGAAGAATGTCCTGGACCAGAAGTATGATATCTGGCAGGGTTATCAAGAATTTCCGATTGGACTTTTCATCGGAATAAACAGTAAGATTTTATGAAGATGCGGGTACAACTAACATGGATGTGATGTATATCCAACTAATGAAAAATGCGGTTGAATACGACCGGAATTTTTTGCACTTTTAGTATCGAAATGTCAAACAAAATAAGGAGGAACGAGTAATGGGAATGAATTTTCAGGACCAACCAACCGGCGACAAGCCGCAACAAAGGTCGCAACAGCCTAATTTCGACGATCCAAATGTCGATGATATATTTATCGACTCGCCGTCTGGTGGCTTAAAGCTTCTCTGGATCGCTCTTGTTGTTGTTATCATCGCAGGTGTTGGCGGCGGATTGTATCTGTTGAATAAGTATGGCTATTTGAAAATGAATTTCCTGCATAAGAAACACACGATCTCGGTCGTTGCCGAATCAACACCTCCACCGACAGTACCGAGCAGCACCAGCAGTACGACTTCAACGTCGGAGGTTGCTGCTCCCACGACGAGTGCTACGCCGGGAACATTTGCGATACAGGTGTCGGCATTCAAGGCCAAACCGTTGGCCGATAAGTACGCGACAAAATTGAAGAATCAAGGATTAGATGCTTTTGTTTTTGCCGGGGAAGTTCCCAACGAAGGAACTTGGTTTAAGGTCTGCGTCGGTTCCTACGATACGAAGATTCGCGCGATTGCCGCGACAGAGGACATGAAGAGAAAAGTCGGAACGGATGTCTGGGTCGTACCGGTTCAATGAGAATCGTTCGTACATGTATCATGATGTATTATCACGGATGCGTGGAAGTGTCGCAGGTTCATATTACTTTCGTCAATATGAACTGAAACGGATTTATTCTAAGAACTTCTTCAGCGGTATGGCGATTGCACTCGCGATCCATGCCATGCTGATTTTTCTCCTTTTCTTGCTCGAGCCTGTCTATACGAAACCGCCCGACGTAGAAAAACTCCTTCCACCGGTGAACACAGATTATCAAGTCATTGAATTGAAGATAATCGGGACAAAAAGTTCGGGGATGGATGTCCGGGGATCCGGCGGCGGGGAAGGAACAGTCAGGGCAAATGCCGGATCAGCTTTTGGCAAACCGGTCATATCGTCAACAAAAAATACTATCGACCCGCAAGCGTCCATGGTACCACGGTCTCTGCAGGGACCGGGCATGAACGACATAGTGGGAATTCATCGCAATCCGATTTACTTCGACACGGTGAGGGGTTATAGCGGCGCATCGCAAAACGGCGGAGGATCGGGCGGCGGAAATGGCGACGGAATAGGAAACGGAACTGGCAGCGGTGCGGGCTTCACAGATAAACCCGGATTT
>DATJAY010000038.1 GCA_035515795.1 Candidatus Acidiferrales bacterium
CGATTTTGGCGTCGGGTCTGGATTTCTAACCTTTGTTGCAGGCAACCGGGGTCAAAAGATTTTTCTAGATAACCAATTGGTTCCGGCAACGGTGCCGGTCCGTTATGTCCAACTAAACAGTCATCCATTATGAAAAAATTGCATTTGTATGTCCTATTAGTCGTCGCGGTTAACTTAGTTACCTTTGTATGGATCCCTTCGGGACAGGTTTTCGCGCAGGATCAGTTGAACCATGGTGCCAGTCTTCTCGATAATAAGGATTGCGCCGGAGCGCTGCCTTATCTTGTGAAGGCAGTCGCCGCCGAGCCAAAATCCGAGAAAGCAAATCTCTACCTCGGGAATGCCTATCTATGTCTCGGAAAGTTGGATAGTGCGGAATTGTATTTGACAAAGACGATTCAGATAAACGACGAATCGGCGCCGGCATACTATGGTTTGGGCAGAGTTCTGCAGCAGAAGAAAAAATATGCGGATGCCCTTAAGAATTTAGAGTCCGCCATAAACTATGATGCCAAGAATGTGGGCTACGTGGTTGCGCTTGGACAGATTTACTTGGATGCGGACTCGTTGGACTTGGCGACGCAGGCTTTTTACAAGGCAAAGGACATGAACGATAAAGACCCGCGCGCCTTTGAGGGGATCGGTGACGTTTATCGCAAACAAAACATTTTCGAGACGGCGATAGATAATTATAAATCTGCAATCCAATTGGATTCTATGAACATACCGCTCCGGTTGAAGCTCGCCAATACTTACATGCAGGACAACAACGGCGGTGCGGCTTACGAGGAATTTGCAAAGATATCCAAACTTGCGCCAAACAATCCCGATGCACAATACCAAGCTGGCGAGCTCCTTTATATCAACAAACGGTATCACGATGCTTTTACTTTCCTTGAAAAATATCACCAGCTTGCTCCGAGCAATGATAAAGCACTTCTACAACTTTGCGAAAGTGCAATAAAAGGCGGGTTCTACCCCGAAGCGATAAAGTACAATCAGGAATACCTTTCGCGCTATCCTAAATCAGTTGATGCCAAGAAAAATCTCGGCGCAGCATTTTATTTTGTGAAAAAATACTCGGATTCATATAATACGTTCAAATCGCTTCCCATTGACTCTCTTGCCATAAATGATCTTGTGAGGTTCGGGATGTCTGCAAACGCTGTCCATGATACGGTTGCTTCAATAGATGCTTTGACGCGCGCCGTAACAAAGGATACAACCCTTTCCCAAATTGAGAACTTATTGGCCGGGCTTTTGTTCGCCGACAAGAGATATGAAGATGCGATAACGCACTTCAAGAAACACCTTGCCGCGGAGCCTAAGGATGCTGGGGCCTGGCTTAACATGGGGTTGTGCTCTTTCATTCTCAAAGACTACGATAATGCAATTGAGGCATTACGAAACGTGACACGTCTGAAGCCCGATAACGTTCAAGGATGGCTCTGGCTTGGCCGCTCTTATGTTTTTGCCGACTCGCTTCCCGAAGCGAAAGGTGTTTATGAAAATGTCATAAAGATCGCAAAGGATGATACGTCTGCGGACAATCCACAAGTGATGAGTGAGTCATACAGGCAAGTGGCTTATTCACAGATTATTCCTGGCACAAAGCTCCAAAAGGACAACCCGGATGCGGCAAAAAAATATTATAATGATGCCCTGCCGAATTTACTCCTGGCGTTGAAGTATGATTCGAAAGATACAAAGACGCACATTCTGCTTGCACAGGTTTTTGCACTCTTGGGTAAGATGGATGATGCATGCAGGGAGTTAAAGAATGTTTTGAAGTCTGACCCCAAAAACGAACAGATGCTGAAGCTCCAGAAATCATTGAATTGCGAGTAGAGATACTTACTAACGGCTTTCTGATTAGACTGGGACTTACTCGGAAAGCCTTTCTTATCAATTAACCGAAAATGAAACTTTTCCCGAAGGCCAAGAAGGAGTTCTTCCGGAATCCCTTCGGGAGAGTTGTATAGAAAGGAGAAATCATAGTGGAGTTATCACTAATATTAACGATTAGCGTGCTTTCACTTTTGTTTGCGGTATATCTTGCTTTTAGAATTTTGAAACAGGATCGTGGAACGCCTGAGATGCAGAAGATTGGCAACGCGATCCAGCAGGGTGCTGAGGCATTTTTGAAAAGGCAATACTCTACGATAGGAATGTTGACGGTGTTGCTTGCCGCTATAATCTTTTTGCTCTACGCTTTTGTCAGGAAGCCCATGCCCAACGATCCTGTAGACCCGATAAAGATGGCGTCTTACACCGCACTTTCGTTTATTCTTGGAGCATTGTGCTCCGGAATTGCGGGGTTCATCGGGATGTTTGTTTCGGTGAGATCAAATTCGAGAACAGCGAATGCGTCGCTCAGTTCTCTCAATCGTGCACTTCAGACCGCGATGCGGGGCGGTGCGGTGTCGGGATTGTTTGTGGTGGCGATGAGTCTACTCGGAGTCGGGGGACTCTTCGGAATATTGCAGTCTTTAGGTACACCGGTTGAAAAAATCCCGTTCATGATCGTCGGATTCGGATTTGGAGCGTCGTTCGTAGCGCTGTTTGCGCAGCTCGGCGGCGGAATTTATACAAAGGCTGCCGATGTCGGCGCCGATCTCGTTGGAAAAGTCGAGGCAGGAATTCCCGAGGATGATCCGCGGAACCCAGCGGTGATTGCAGACCTCGTCGGCGACAATGTCGGCGATTGCGCGGGTCGTGGTGCGGACCTTTTCGAATCAACCGCAGCTGAAAATATCGGGGCCATGATACTTGGCGTTGCCCTCTTTCCGTTCTTCGGCGTCAAAGGCGTTATGTTCCCGTTGGTAGTGCGTGCATTCGGTCTCATAGCGTCCATCATAGGTGTAATGTTTGTACGCACGCGTGAAGATGCTGATCCGATGGCAGCTTTGAACAAAGGTTATTATGTTGCCGCCTTTCTTGCAGCAGTCGGATTTTTCATCGGTTCAAAGTGGATGTTATATACCGACGCGGCTCCCAATGCGTGGATGAATTTCTTTGCCTGCGGCGTAGTCGGAATACTTACCAGCGTCGCTTTCGTTTACATTACACAATATTTCACGGAATACAAATACAGACCTGTCAGGTCAATCGCTGAAGCTTCCCAAACAGGTCCTGCGACGAACATCATTACCGGGTTTGCAGTCGGTCTTGAGTCAACATGGATGCCCGTCATTACGATCTCTATCGCTATCGTCGGATCATATTACCTCGGCCTTGCAACAGGAATTCCTAATGCAGGGCTGTTCGGAACTGCGGTTGCTACTATGGGAATGTTGGGAACTGCAGCATATATTCTGGCTATGGACACGTTCGGCCCGATCACCGATAACGCCGGCGGGATTATTGAGATGAGCCACCAACCCGAAGAAGTGAGAAGAAAGACGGATCGACTCGATGCCATTGGAAACACGACAAAGGCGTTAACCAAAGGCTATGCGATCGGTTCTGCAGCGCTTGCTGCATTTCTTTTGTTCTCCGCTTACCTCGATGATGTCAATGTCCTCTTGAAAGAAAAAGGGCTTCCAGCATTGACTTCTGTGAATATTGCCAGGCCAGAAGTGTTCATCGGCGGGTTGCTTGGAGCTGCCCTGGTTTTTCTCTTCAGTTCACTTGCGATCAAAGCGGTCGGGAAAGCTGCTTATTTTGTCATAAATGATGTGCGGGCACAGTTCAAGGAGAAGCCGGGGATCCTGGCCGGGACAGAACAACCTGACTACGGTCGTACCGTGGATATTGTCACGCGTGGTGCCTTACGCAGCATGGTCGGACCCGGACTTCTTGCAGTCGGAACGCCGATTGCGGTCGGGATAGTTTTTAGATTGTTCAATGTCGGCGCAGAGGCGGTTGCTGCACTTCTTATGGTTGGAACAATCGCGGGCATTTTAGTCGCGATACTTCTCAATAATGGCGGTGGTGCATGGGATAATGCGAAGAAATTTATCGAGACGGGTGCTTTCGGCGGCAAGCGCGGCGAGCCTCACAAGGCAGCAGTTGTCGGCGATACAGTCGGCGATCCGTTCAAGGATACGGCAGGACCTTCGCTGCACGTTTTGATAAAACTTCTTGCGACGATCACGCTCGTGCTAGCCCCGCTGTTTGTGTAAGCTGGATTAGTGCTGTGAGGCATCCAAAGCCTCATGATGTTGGAGTCAAAGGAGGCGACCCGTAGTGGCCGCCTCTTTTTTTATTGCCACCGTGTGAAACCTTGGAATGTGCCAGCCGTAGATAGGTGTGTGGTTGTTTAACTCTGAAGTGATTGGAGAAGGAGACAAAATGAAAAAGTTTGTATTACTAACTTCGACTTTCTTTCTTCTTGCCCTCTCAACTGCATCGGCAAGAACATATTCCAAGACGGAGGTGAGGACCTTCGATATTTCCCCGAACGGCAAAGTTGTCGTCGATAATGTGAACGGGGCAATCAAGGTTGAATCGTGGGACAAGGATCAGGTAATGCTGCAGGCGACAAAAACGGTGCGGGCGGGCGACCAGGAAGAAGCGGACGAATATTTAGATCGTCTCAGGATTGAAATTGACAATGAGAAAGACTATTTGGAAGTTCGCACTCATTATCCTCATGAGGGATGGGGTGGATTCTGGGATTGGCTTTTCCATGGCGGATCAAGATATGCCGGAGTAGAGTACGTCTTGAAAGTTCCCAAGTCAGTCAACCTTGAAGTCGAAACCACGAACGGAAACGTCGATGTCTCTTCCGTTGCGGGAGGAGTCAAAGCGGGCTCTACTAACGGTCAGGTCAATCTGAACGATGTCGGAAGAAGCGTGGATGGTTCGACTACCAACGGGGATATCAGTGCGTCTATCTCAGACGAAGTTGAATTCAGAGATCTGAAGTTAACGACAACCAACGGCTCTATAAATGTGTCATGTCCGGAAAATATAAACGCCGACGTTTCCGCGCATACGACGAACGGGAATATCAGTTCCGAATTTCCTGTCACTATCCAGGGGAGCTTCAACAATAAGTCGTTCGAAGGGCAGATAAACAAGGGCGGCAGCCACATTTATCTCCATACCACAAACGGCAGCATAGAAATCAACAAACGATAGCATATTCCTGATCGGCTGACCTTGCAGAGGTCTTGTGTCTCTTCAAGGTCAGCACTGTTTCTCCTGCTAGCATCCTTTCATGTGCAATCTGAAACGCCAGAGCGGGCTCGTATATTACCTTTTCTCACATTGTTTTTTCTTCCCCGTCTCGGTATTTTCCCTTCGGTATGAGGAAGGTTCTTGGACGGATAATTACATTCGGAAGGATGATAAGGTTTTCACACACGCTTTTCGCGATGCCATTTGCGCTGACAAGCATTGTGATGGTTTCGTTTTCTCACAAAGTAACTCCGGACAAACTGCTCTGGATAATTGTCGCCATGGTCGGTGCGCGGTCGGCAGCAATGGGGTTTAACCGGATTGCAGACCGCGAGTACGATGCGAAGAATCCGCGGACGAGGCATAGGGAGCTTCCCACAAGACAGATTTCTCTTCGCGAGGCTTCTTTGTTCGTTACCTTCGCTGCGCTGGTCCTTGTCTTTGCCGCGCACGAGTTGAACTCGCTCTGTTTCTACCTCTCACCCGTTGCGCTTGCAGTCGTTTTCTTTTACTCGCTCACGAAGAGATTCACATGGCTTTCTCACATTTTTCTCGGATTGGGAATGGGACTTGCGCCGGTCGGTGCGTGGCTGGGAATCGCCGGACAATTTTCCTCCGCTTCGATTTTGCTTGGATTGACCGTGGTGGCGTGGGGTGCGGGCTTTGACATAATTTATTCCTGCCAGGATCTCGAATATGATGATGAAGTAAATCTCTATTCAATGCCGCGATCGTTGGGTGTGAGAAAAGCGTTGAGGGTTTCATCACTTCTTCATTTCGTCGCGTTTGTGTTGCTGCTTTCCTTGAAATTTATTTTGCCACTTGGGAATATCTATCTGTTTGGACTTGCGCTGGTGGGACTCATGCTCGTCTATCAGCATCGGATCGTCAGGCCGGATGATCTGGACAGGATAAATATTGCTTTTTTCAATTTGAACGCATATCTGAGCGTAGGATTGTTCCTGTTTACGCTTATAGATGTTATCGCATGATAAAGCCCGAATCGGTAATTCATCTAATATCTCGGCGCACAATCTAAAATGGGAAAAAAATATCACACGGACTCAGGGATCGATATAAAACAGGTTTACTCCGCCGGAGATTTTAATTATCAGGAAAAATCAGGTTTTCCGGGAGAGTATCCATATACTCGCGGCGTTTATGAGACGATGTATCGCGGCAAACTCTGGACCATGCGCCAATATGCGGGGTTCGGTGGGGCGGAAGAATCGAATAGACGATACAAATACCTGCTTGATCAGGGAATAACGGGACTTTCGGTGGCCTTTGACTTGCCGACGCAGATGGGGTATGACTCGGACCATCCACTTGCCGAAGGCGAGGTCGGAAGAGCGGGGGTCGCGATCGATTCGCTCGACGATATGGAATGGCTTTTTAACGGTATTAACCTTGAAAAAGTCGCGACTTCGATGACGATTAACGCAACAGCAGCAGTTCTTCTTGGGATGTACATTGCGGTCGCGAAGAAGCAGGGCGTCGACCTCGCAAAAATTTCAGGAACCGTGCAAAATGATATTTTGAAGGAATATATTGCCCGCGGAACATATATATATCCGCCGGAGCCGTCGCTGCGTCTGGTCGCAGATGTTTTCTCCTATTGCGCCGGAAATCTTCCAAGATGGAACGCCATTTCGATCAGCGGATATCACATCCGAGAGGCTGGCGCTACCGCGGTACAGGAGCTTTCATTCACCCTTGCGAATGCAATATCCTACGTAGAAGCGGCGTTGAAAAGAGGTTTAAGCTTTGATGAATTCGGCCGGCAGCTTTCGTTCTTCTTCAACGCACACAATGATTTCTTTGAGGAGGTAGCGAAGTTCCGCGCCGCACGCCGTATTTGGTCAAAGATAGCAAAAGAGAGATTCAAAGCGAAAAACGCCGATGCGATGAAGCTTCGTTTCCATGCGCAGACGGGCGGGTCGACCCTGACGGCGCAGCAGATCGACAACAACGTGGTGCGCACTGCCATTCAGGCTCTAGCTGCAGTCATCGGCGGATGTCAATCGCTCCATACGAACAGCAGAGATGAGGCGCTCGCACTGCCGACGGAAGATTCCGTTCGAATCGCGCTGCGGACTCAACAGATCATGGCACACGAGATCGGTGCTACCAACACAATCGACCCCTTTGGAGGCTCGTACTTTGTCGAGACCCTTACTGATGAGATCGAGGAAAAAGTGAGGGAATATCTTGATAAGATTGAATCGATGGGCGGGGCGGTCAAGGCGATCGAAGCGCGATTTTTTCAGGATGAGATTGCGAAAAGTGCTTATGAATATCAGCGTGCAATCGAAAGAAAAGAGAAAATAATTGTTGGAGTGAACGAGTACGTGACAGATGAAAAAGGGGAACGAAGGATTTTCGAGCTTGATGCTCACGTGAGGGATGAGCAGATAGAAAGGTTGAGAAGGTTAAAAGGGAAAAGGGACGGCAAGAAAGTGAAAAGGAGTTTGGAGAAATTGAAGCAAGAAGCAAGGGGCAACGGCAATCTGATGCCGGCGATAATTGATGCGGTGGAAAATTATGCGACTCTTGGAGAAACTTCTGACGCATTGAGGGAAGTTTGGGGAGTCCAGAGTTGATTGCACGTTGCCTTCGAGATCGGATCCTCTCGATGCCGAGAAATTCATTGACACAGTGTGAAGCCGCACATAAATTGTGACAAAAAATTATTGAAGTGTTGTCAAGATCTGCAGTAAAATTCAGGAGTTTGTTCGTCCTCGTCATTTCTTCTGTCGTGTTCACCTGCAGTGTGGCGTTCTCCCAGGTGCTGCGCGGAAAGGTCGTTGATGAAGACTCAGTGACAATTGTAAGTGCTGAGGTTTCTATTCCGATGTTGCAGTTGACAACGGTTACAGATGATAACGGAGAATTCATTTTCAAAAATGTTCCCAGGGGGTCATACCGGATAGACGCTCGACGAATTGGGTTCGATGTCGCCCCAGTCGAATTAGCTGTCTCTTCGGACTCGACATTTATCCAGATCGTCATGCATGGCAAACTTATGGTTCTCCACGATGTGACGGTAACGGCAGGTCCGCGACCATCGGATATTGCCAACTCGTCGCAGTCTGTATCTGTCGTTCAAGGAAGTAAGCTGCTCGAAAATATCGGCTCAAGTGTCGGATCGGAGCTTGAAGACCTTCCAGGCGTTTCAGTGGTGCACAGTGGTGAATTCAGCGAGAAACCGGTGATTCGCGGGCTTGGATACCAGCGTGTCGAAGTTCTTGAAGACGGTGAACGATACGAATATCAGGGATGGGACGACGACGATAGTCCCGGTATAGATGCGCTCAGCCTCAAGAGAATTGAAGTTGTAAGAGGGCCGAACAGTGTGTTGTACGGATCGGATGCTCTCGGCGGTGTGGTCAACTTCATTCATGACGACGGGAATTTGGGAAGCAAGGATACCAATGCTTTGCTAGGAAAATTCGAGTTGAACGGCTTCAGCAACAACAACGAGGGCGCGGCCCATTTAGGACTAAATGGAGCGACCTCTCTTGCGCAATATTACGCCGACATAACGCTGAAAGACGCCGGAAACGTGAATACCCCGAAAGGAGTTCTTCCAAATACCGGCGCATCTGAGGTCGATTTCGAAGGGGCAGTTTCAACTCGTAGAACCTTTGGAAATTTTCTTCTCGGATATTCGCGGTTCGACCAGAACAGGGAAATCCTTCCTGTTGGCGAAGACTCGGGAAGTCTGCCGTACCAGCATACAATCCATGATCGAATCAGGCTTAGTTACGCGAGTGAACGGGATCCCCTTCAGGTCTCATTTGAAGGTGTCTATCAGCAGAACGATGCTGCCGAATACCAAAACAAAGACATCGCTTCTCTTCTAGATCGTTTACGGTTGCAATCGTTTTCTCTCGATACAAAGGTCTCTTATGACATATCCGATAATGACTACGCGACTGCCGGGATTTCTGCGTCGGACGAGCAAAACTCCACTCTCGGCCCGGAGCCGATAATTCCCGACTACCGGCAATCGACGGTCGCAGCATTCCTGTTCAATAATTACAGGGCCCAATCGATTGATGCATCTGCCGGCGCACGGTATGACTACCGAACTTTGAAAACGGCCGACAACGCAATTCTGAATCTTTTCGGCCAAACGAGAGTGGTTCAAGCGGTGACCGGATCTATCGGAATGCTCTGGCATGTTTCAAGTGCAGTTTCGTTCGGTGCAGATGTTGGAAGCGGATGGCGCGCTCCGAATGTCGAAGAGCTCTTCATCACCGGCGTCCAGGAAGGAAGCTTCATGTACAAATTGGGAAATCCGAATCTTGCGCCGGAGCAATCGTTTTCGACCGACTGTGTCGTTCGGGTTGACGGTTCGCTGGCGGATGGAGAAGTTTCCGCTTATTACGACCGCATCAATCGCTACATCTTTCCTGGTCCAACAGGAGAAATTGATTCGGCAAGCGGATTTATGAAATACACGGAGCGGCAGGCGAACGCTACGCTTTCCGGAGTTGACGGACAGTTAAGCGTGAAGGTAACTAAGCGAGCGACTCTGACCATCGGTGGAGATTTCATGCTTGCGAGGAACGACAATGCCGGGACCTGGCTGCCGCTCACGCCTGCGAATCGATTGACGTCCGAGGTGAGATATGATTTTTCTGACCTGTCATTTTTCAGGGAGGCGTACTGTTCTATCGGGGCCAATTTTGTATTTGACCAAGATCATTTCGATCCGTTGGAGACAAGGACCCCCGGGTACGCACTGTTTAACCTGGGGTTTGGTGGAACTTTGAAGATCTTCGACCACGGCATGGATATTTACTGCAAATTGGACAATCTTCTCGACCGTGCGTACCATGATAACATGAGCTTGTACAAGCTCTATGCATTCGAGCCTGGTTTCAATTTCTCAGTGACCATCAATGTCCCGTTTGTGATTATTCGGTGAAGCGTCAATGAACGAAACCCATTGTTGCGCGCTGGATCTCCTCAGAAATGTGTTGCTGTGTCGAGCCTCAAGGAGTGCTTGACTTTCATTTTTTAATACATAAACTTATCTATCGAAGCAAAGATATGCATCAGGACAATTACAGGTTGGGATGAACGCATCCACGGTATCTTGTTGAGAATAGAAATGATGTAGTTGTTCAATTTATAATATAGCCGGGACAATCAGGCGAAATTGATGGGCGCTGAAAGCCATGTTACCTCGGTATCGGAACCCGTCCGTCTTTCTACGTGGAAGGTTTGTTTGAGTCGATGAGATATGGACGTGTCCTCACAAAGATAGAGATTGGTCAAGTTCGCAGGAAATACCGCCGCTCAAGGTGGTACTCAACAAGAGATACAAAAGGAACGGAGGAATTATGTCGAAAGGCAGTCTCACCATAACCGACAATCGGACGGGAAAACAATATGAGCTTCAAATTGAAGACGATGCCATAAGGACAAGCGATTTAAGACAAATTAAAGTTAAGCCGGATGACTTTGGCTTAATGGGTTACGACCCTGCATTTATGAATACCGCTTCGTGTAAGAGCAAGGTGACGTTCATCGACGGTGACAGGGGGATCTTGCGGTATCGCGGCTATCCGATAGAACAACTTGCCGAAGAGAGCAGCTATCTCGAGGTTGCTTACCTGCTTATGCGCGGGGAGCTTCCCAAGAAAGAAGAGCTTGTCGATTGGGAATACAATATCATGCACCACACGTTTGTCCATGAGAATGTCAAGAAATTTATGGACGGATTTCATTACGATGCTCACCCGATGGGGATGTTCATCAGCACCATGGCAGCGCTTTCTACTTTTTACCCGGCTGCCAAAAACATATTCGACAAAGAATCCCGCCAATTACAGACTTACAGGCTCATTGGTAAAGTCGCCACGATAGCGGCATTTGCATACAGGCACTCAATGGGTCTTCCTTATGCGTACCCTGATGACGATTTGAGTTACGCGGGAAATTTTCTGAACATGCTTTTCAAGACGACGGAACAGAAGTATGTACCCAACGCGACACTCGAAAGAGCGCTGGATATCCTGTTTATCCTGCATGCTGATCACGAGCAGAACTGCAGCACAAATGCAATGAGGAGCGTCGGGTCTTCGCACGTTGATCCGTTCTCTGCGCTGGCAGCAGCGGCGGCGGCGCTTTATGGTCCGCTCCACGGCGGTGCAAACGAAGCAGTGCTCAAGATGCTGAAAGAGATAGGATCGAAGGAAAAAATCCCTGTGTTCATCGAAGATGTAAAGGAAGGTAAAGCCGAGAAACGTTTGATGGGTTTTGGCCACAGGGTCTATAAAAATTATGACCCGCGTGCGAAGATAATCAAGAAGCTTGCGGATGATGTTTTTGAGGTGACCGGAAAGAATCCGCTGCTTGATATTGCGCTAGAGCTCGAAAGGATCGCACTCGAAGATGATTATTTTGTTTCAAGGAAGCTGTATCCGAACGTCGATTTTTATTCTGGACTGATTTATCAGTCGATCGGGTTTCCTGTCGATGTGTTTCCGGTGCTCTTTGCGATCGGAAGGACGGCAGGATGGATTGCTCAATGGGAAGAGATGCTCCTCGACAACGAACAAAAAATTGCGCGACCGCGTCAGATCTATCTGGGTTACAATAAACGGGAATATGTGCCCATCGTAAGAAGGTAAGTGAAGTTTGATCTGATCACCCGGCGTCATCCACCACCTTGAAAATCTAATTCTGCTACGGGCGACTCTTTGAGATCTTAACTTGCCGCGGTTCGAACTGTATTTTTTACCTGAGCCCCTCTTCCAGCACCGTGGCCGCGTCGGTCTTTTCGTCTCTGTATTTCACGATGAGAGGTGCATATAACGAAAGCCCATGCAAACTGCCGAATTTAGATTTCTTAGAAATATCTCTCGATCCCGGCACCACCACCGCGCCTTCCGGAACTATCAGCGGCTGACCTTTTTCTCTCCTATAAATCTTGTTCTTGACCAAATCATAAATCGGCGTTGACCCGGTGATGATGCAGCCTGCGCCAATGACTGCCCGCCGCTTCACGATCGCTCCTTCGTAAATTCCGCAATTACCGCCGAGCATGACTTCATCTTCGATGATGACGGGGAACGCGCCCACAGGCTCCAGCACTCCGCCAATCTGGGTGCCGGCGCTCACGTGGACTTTCTTTCCTACCTGTGCACACGAGCCGACGAGCGAGTGCGAATCCAACATTGTGCCTTCATCCACAAACGCGCCGACGTTTACATACGAAGGCGGCATGATAACGGTGCCGTGCGAGATGTATGCACCTCTTCTAATTGCCGTCCCGCCGGGTACGACCCGGATCTGGTCTTCGATTGAAATGTCTTTCACCGGCAAAGTGTGCTTGTCGAAGAACTGGTCGCTCCAGCCATTTCCCATCTTGATGAGCTTGCCGATCCTGAAAGCCAGGAGAATCCCTTTCTTCACCCACTGGTTCACCTTCCAGCCTGATGAACATGAGGGATCGGGCTCGGCCGCACGGACTTCCCCGATGTCGAGAAGCTCGAGGAATCGCTCCACGAATGACTCGGACTCTGGATTTTTCCCGTCGGTGGAATAAAGCTTTTCGATTTCGGCAATAAGCAATTCGCGGCTCATTTTCAGCTCATGATCGATTGTGCCGGAGGAATCCGTTCTGACTGATGTGTAACTGCAGGTATCAGTTCCAGTTCATCCAGGATTTTTTTCAGTTTTGCTCGTGTCGCTTCGCCTGGAGAAACGAGAGGGAGTCGATAAACTTCTTCTATCATTCCCATCATTGCCAGAGTAGCTTTCACGGGGATCGGATTCGACTCGATGAAGTTTGCGTTCATGAGCGGCAAGAGTTTGTAATGAAGCCTTCTGGCGTTCTCCAGATCTCCGGCGAGGCAGTATCGTATCATATCGCCGAACATTTTTGGAACCTGATTGGCAACCACGGAAATTATTCCGTCGCCGCCGAGCGACACGACGGTGAAAGCGATTTGATCATCGCCTGAGTAAACGGCGAAATCGTCCGGCCTGGATCTTAATATCTCCATGATCTGAGATATGTTTCCGCTGGCTTCCTTCACCGCGACTACGTTTGGAATTTCTTCCGCCATTCTCAATGTTGTTTCTGCATTTATGTTGGATCCAGTTCTCCCGGGGACGTTGTAAACGACGATTGGTATGTCGACGGCTTCCGAAATTGCGGCGTAATGCTGGAAGAATCCCTCTTGCGTCGGCTTGTTGTAGTATGGTGCGACGGACAGAACCCCGTCTGCACCGATGGATTTCGCGTGAACCGTCAAAGAGATCGCCTCGCGCGTTGAATTGCTCCCGGCGCCGACGATCACCGGAACGCGGCGATTGGCCGTATCCAGAACATTCTCCATTACGTGATGGTGTTCTGCATGCGAGAGCGTCGCGCTTTCTCCGGTGGTGCCGGCAGGGAGGATTGCCTCCGTCCCGTTAGTAATCTGGAATTCCACAAGTTCGCGGAGCCTTTGGTTGTCAATTGATCCATCCTTTTGGAATGGAGTTATGAGTGCGACGCCGGTCCCGCGAAATAGTTTCGACTTCATTATGGTCTCCTGTCCGGATATTTCCGCAAAGTTTTGCGCATTTGGACTTTTTTATGAAAGATCACCTAATATCTCTTTGAATTGGTAAAATCCTTTTTTGCCTAAAATCCATTCGGCCGCGATGACTGCTCCAAGGGCCAAACCGCGTCTCCCTCTCGATATATGTGTCAACTCGATGCGGTCGCTTTCCGAATCGAAGAAGACCGAGTGCGTACCGAACTCACTTCCGATGCGAATAGAATTTATCTGAAGTTCATCCTTCGCGATGCGTCCGTCAGGCAAGCCCGACCTTATTTTTTTCTTTGGGGGAAAGTTTGCGAGAATCGCATCCCCGATAGTTAGTGCGGTGCCGCTGGGGGCATCGGCCTTCTGGTTGTGATGCAATTCAAGAACGGCACAGTCGAAGCCGTCAATTTGTCCGAACATCTTTGCTGCTTTCTCGACAATCGAGATGTATAAATTGACTCCCAGTGAAAAGTTTGATGCAAACACGGCTGCGTTGCCGCACTCACTCACGATATTTTTGACTTCATCTAGATCTTTCTGCCAGCCGGTGGTACCGATAACTATCGCTTTCTTCAGTGCACCGGCATACTTGACGTGTTCCACTACGGCGGAAGGGATCGAAAAATCGACAAGGACATCGCATCTCTCGAATTGCTTTTTCATCTCGGACAAATTTGAATCGATATCGGCGGCAGCGGCGATCAAATGTGAACGCTGTTTTGCGACCGTCTCAATTTCTTTTCCCATTTTTCCGTAACCAAGCAAGCCTACGTTCATTCTGCAATTCTCAATTATAAATACCGATTTCAGATTTTTGATCTGGCTTTGAATTCTTTGGGGGAGGAATTAACTGACCGCGATGAGATGGTTGATCAGTTAAATAGCGCTCCACCCGCTGTTCCATGTTCAGCCAGATGACAGTCTGCAAACTTTTTGTCTCTCCCGGATCAACATTCTACTAGATTCGGGATCCCGAGCAACTTTCTAATTCCTGATCGGGGCAGCCCAACTGCAAATATCGAAGACGAACTTGCAGTTTCGGCGGCGACTCCTTTCCTCATGCTTCGCGGGCTCTTCGTGCCTCGACACAAGTACTAATAATCACCGCGCCTCTATTCAACTACGGAACAAATATAGCCGTTCGTTGTTATAAATGCAAAGTATTCCTAAACTTGTCGTAAGAAAACAATCGGTGGATAGAATGTCAAAAAAAATTTTCTCCCTTCTCATTTTTCTCTTTCCGTCATCGAAGCTTCTCGGTTTGGTCCGGACATGTCTCAATGCTTATTCAAGATTGGTTGTCTCATCATTTCTGCTCGCTTGTTCGGGCCTGACGGCTCATGCTCAGCTTCCAGGCCAGAGAGATGGTCGCGTGCTTTTGCCGAACGGATGGTGGATCTCGCCGGCGGGTGAGTCGATCCCGCTGGACGATTTCCCGCTGAATGCCGCGGTGTCGACGGACCAGAAATTCTTGGCAGTTACCCATGCCGGCGTCTCGAAACCAGTTGTGCTTCTCGTCGATCTGAAGTCACGTAAAGTGGTACAATCGATTCAGTTGAAAGACAGCTGGCTCGGTATCGCCTTCCGCAAGAACAAACTGTTCGTCTCAGGTGGGAATCAAAACTGCGTCTACACCATGGACTTAATAAATGGAAAATTGGCAAGCTCGGACACCGTAGATTTCCGATCATCGAAATGGGCCGCCGGACTCGATGTGAACAGGGATAATCTTGCAGTTGTCTTTCGAGGTGACAGCACATTGAGATATTTCCACCTTTCGACAAAAGAATTTCAGTCGGTAAAACTCGACGGGATGCCATATTCATGTAAATTTATGACGAACGGAACGCTTCTGGTGTCGATATGGAGTTCGAAAAGAATTGAGGCTTTCAACGGAACGAGGTTGCTGTACCATGTTGTAACAGGCGATCATCCGACAGAGATCGCAATAGGTAAAGAGAGCCGGTACGCCTATGTAGCGAATGCGAATGACAATAGCGTGACCGCTATAGATTTGAAAACTCATCGCGCAGTCTCAAATGTTTCAACCGCGCTCTACCCCGATTCACCGGAGGGTTCCACCACTAATTCCGTCTGCGCGACCAACGACGGAAAATATGTCCTTGCCGCAAATGCGGATAATAATTCCCTGGCAATTATCGATGTTTCCGATGTCAAAGCGCCGAAACCGATCGGCTTTATTCCCGTCGGCTGGTATCCGACAAAAGTTCTGGAACTAAAAGATGGGACGGTCCTGGTTTTGAACGGGAAGGGAAATCGTTCGCTTGCAAATCCACAGCATCAATACATCGGCACTTTGCTCAAAGGGACGCTGTCCTTTTTAGAATTTCCGAACGCCAAACAAATCTCAGCCTATACGAAACAAGTTTATGGCAATACCCCGTACAGGCCGGCAGAATCAAAGGAAGCGACGTTTGCATCGGGTAATCCGATTCCGCAGAAAGTCGGCGAGAAATCTCCTATAAAATATGTTTTCTATTTCATAAAAGAGAACAGGACTTACGATCAGGTTTTCGGCGATGTTCCTGAAGGGAACGGTGATTCGAGTTTGGTTTTATTCGGAGGGAAGATCACACCGAACATTCATGAAATGGCGAAGAATTTTGTTCTGCTCGACAATCTTTATTGCGATGCGGAGGTCAGTGCAGACGGGCACAACTGGTCGACTGCGGCTTATGCAACCGACTACGTCGAGAAGAGCTGGCCGAATAATTACGGGGGGAGAGGAGCTCCCTACGAATTCGAAGGCGGGCAGCCAGCCGCTACTCCTAAATCGGGTTATGTCTGGGACCTGTGTGCGAGAAACGGAGTGTCGTTCAGGGACTACGGCGAGTTTGTTGAAAATACGACGGCTGACACGATGGAGAACATTGCCAGCGAGGAAATACTCCTGCCGCATTATGACAAGGCATATCGAGGATGGGACCTGAGCTACTCCGACGTGAATCGTTTTGAAGAATGGCGGAGAGATTTCGGCAAACTGGTCGACAGCGGGAACGTGCCGCATTTCAATATCATCCGGCTTCCCAACGATCACACAGCCGGAACCGCCAGAGGCGCGCTGACTCCTCAAGCCATGGTGGCACAGAATGATTATGCCCTCGGATTATTTGTCGATGAAATTTCCCACAGCAAAATCTGGAAGCAATCTGCAATATTCGTAATTGAAGACGACGCTCAAAATGGAGCGGACCACGTTGATGCGCACAGAACGGAAGGGCTCGTGATTGGCCCTTTTGTGAAGCGGCATTTCGTGGACCACACTCTTTACTCCACTTCGTCGATGTTGAGAACCATGGAACTCCTGCTAGGGCTGCCTCCGATGAGCCAGTATGATGCTGCCGCGAATCCGATGTTCAATTCGTTCACAATGTCGTTAGATACTGCAAGCTACAACGTTGCCCAGCCGCTGATCGATATTACCGCTAAAAACAAATCGGGCGCTTACGGGGAGAATATCATGGAGCACATGAATTTGAAAGTGGCAGATGCCGTGCCGGACAGATTGTTCAATGAAATTATTTGGAGATCAATAAAAGGATCCGATATGCCTACACCGAGGTATTCGATACTGTCGGCCGTAGTGAATAAGTGATAGTTCGGCGGCCGTCTACGCGATGAGAAGGCAACGAGAGCAATTATCACGCCCGAGTGTTCTTGGCGCGAATCCTGAGACGGTTTTTTAAGAATTCCGTCTCTTCTTTGGATGCAAATCCGACCAGGAACAGTATTACAAAAAAACCCGCGAATGCAGAGACTTTGATCAATTGTTCGTTTAAGTTAGGCAGGAAAGTGTGGTGCGATGAGAAGGCAATGATCGTGATGCCTAATGCAATGCCGATCTTCAAAATTTTTCCAAGTTCATATTGAACCGGATAATATTTTTGGGAGACGATGTAAATAGAAATTGCCATTCCTGCGTACGCAAGAAATGTAGCCCACGCAGCGCCGAACATTCCGAACTTCGGGATCAGAAGGAAGTTTGCTGCGACATTTATGACCGCTCCTATGCCGGTGATATAAGGAAGGTGTGAAGTCTTCTTCTCGATGTAAATTCCTGCCATCAGGTTGACGTAAATCCCGTTGAACAGATAGCCGAGAAGAACGATAGGCACAATCCCGAGTCCCGACCAATATGCGGGGTTTATGATCGAACGGCCGTGATAAATATGGAGCTTCACGATATCGTCAATGTACAGCGAGATCAGTAAGACGATGATGGAGCTGATGAAAGTAAAATAGGTCAGTATTCTTGCGAAGAGCTGCTTTGCGTTAGGGTCGCCGGCATGTGTGAGAAAAAACGGTCGCCACGCGTAATCGTACATCGAGACGACGAGCATCATAAAAATCCCGAGGCGGTAGTTGGCCTGATAGATTCCGACAGTGCTTTCGTTTGTGAGCGCGAGAAGAATCGGCCTGTCGATCACCTGTACCATCATAGCTGCAAGCCCTGCGGGAATGTATGGCAGACCGAATTTCAGCAATGCCGCGTAAAGATCGCCGACAAATTTTAACGAAAGTTTGCCGAGAATTTCCGGCAGAAGAAGCACCAGAGTGACGGCAGACGCTATCACGCCGCTTATGAAAATTCCCTCGACTCCAGTATGAAACTTCAAGAGGAGGATAACGTTTGCGGCAACGTTCACTATTATGTTGACCAGCTTTATTGCTGCAAAGGTTTTCACTTTTCTCTGAAGCCGCAGCGATGCAAACGGTATTATCGCGAGCGAATCCAAGAGGAGAATTATAGCGGAATATCTTATCGTGTCTTCAAATCTTAGAGGAACTTCGATAAAAACCGAAAGGTGATAGCTGTTGAAAAAGATTATTCCCGAAAAAATGATCGAAGTCAGCAAGATAGAAAAGAACGGGGTTGAAAAAATTTCTTTGTCGTTTCCAATTTCTTTCGTCGATGCATATTTAAAGTACGCCGATTCCATCCCGTAGATATATATGATGTTCATGAATGCGATGTAGGAATAAATCGTGGCAACTATTCCATACTGGGAAGGTGGAAGGACGTTTGTATAAAATGGTACGAGGAGGAAGTTGAGGAACCTGCCGATAATCGTACTGACACCGTAAACAGCGGTATCGGCACCGAGGGATTTGATTTTATCTAGCAACGCGGATCAGAATGATGAGTAGCTATTTCTTAGCCGCGTTGGTTTCGGGATTATCCTCGATCAGCATAATTGGGATATCGTTCTCGACTCTATAAACATGGCCGCACTTGCTGCAGGTCAGCGTGTTTTGATCCGGACTGTAATCCAGGTCGCCATGGCATTCCGGTTTCGGACAGCAAAGTATGTCGAGCAGTTCTTTTTTAAGCATTGCCTTTTCCCTTCGGAATTTTAAGTTTGAAATCGTTTTTATAGTTTTTCATCCAGCAAATCCAAGAAAATCTTGGGTGCCCGTACAGGCTTTCCTGATTTGACATCGACAAAACTGTGAACGGTGAATCCCTCCGTCATCTTTTCTTGGCCGCGAAAAATCTCGTAATCTATTCTGAGGCGCGCTGCAGGGACTTCTTTCAGTATGGTCACGACCTCGATCAGGTCGTCGTATTGTATCTGCCGCAGATATTTGGCGTACGCTTCTGTCAAAGGGAGGAAAAACCCTGCAGCTTCAAATTGACGATACGTCATTCCAAGCGATCGCATGAGATCGGCTCTGCCGACTTCAAAGTATTCGAAGTATCGCCCGTTATACACACCGTGCATTTGGTCCGTGTCTGCATAACGGACCCTGATATTGCTTTTTGTGGAGTACATTTTCAAATGTGAAGAATGAAAAACTCAAAATGTCCGGGGAGATGCCTTCGGCTAAAAGTGAAAAATCTGATCTTCAAAATTTGGATTACTTCTCCGAGAACGAGCCCATCGAGCTGAACTTCTCGATCCGGTTTTCGACAAGTTTGTTGGGTTTCATCTTAGTTAACGGTTCAAGCTCCTCGATCAAAATCTTCTTGAGAATGTCAGCGGCTTCCTTCGGATTTTTGTGCGCGCCGCCGATCGGTTCGGGCACTATCCTGTCGATGATTTTTTGCTGGAGCAGATCTTTTGCGGAGAGCTTCAATGCCTCGGCTGCCTGCTCCTTGTAATCCCAGGTCTTCCAGAGAATCGACGAGCATGATTCCGGCGCGATGACTGAATACCATGCGTTTTCCAGCATCAAAACCCTGTCGCCTACTCCGATACCGAGCGCGCCGCCGGAGGCTCCTTCGCCGATGATGGCAACCACGATCGGAACTTCTAACTGTGCCATCTCGAAAAGATTCCTCGCAATCGCCTCGGCCTGTCCGCGCTCTTCTGCCTCTATGCCGGGATAAGCACCGGGGGTGTCGAGCAAGGTGACTACCGGCTTGCCGAATTTTTCCGCGATCTTCATGAGCCGCAATGCCTTACGGTAGCCTTCCGGATTCGGCATCCCGAAGTTTCTATAAATGTTTGATTTTGTGTCTCGCCCTTTCTGCTGACCGATGATCATGACAGTTCTGCCGTTCCCGTGAGCAGGGTCCTCGACCAGCTTCGCAAAGCCGCCGACTATGGCATGATCGTCCCCGAAGTACCGATCTCCGTGGAGTTCGATGAAATCGGTTGTCATCAAGCTTATGTAATCCAAAGTGTACGGCCTTTCCGGATGACGGGCTAATTGCACTCGCTGCCAGCGGGTTAGATTTGAATAAATATTTGTCCGTAGCTCGCTGACTCGCGACTCAAGTTTCTTAATTTCCTCTTCAATGTCAAGATGGTCGGAGAGTTTTCGCATCTCTTCGATCTTTTGTTCAAGTTCGGCGATTGGTTTTTCAAACTCAAGAATCTGTTTTGCCATAATGCCTAAAAAGGTAATAAGTCAAAGGACAAAAATCAAAATTCAAGGCTTAAAAAATGTCAATCTCTCTTATTGACTTTTTACCTTTGATTTTTGACTTTATATATCGTATACGAGTTAGGAGGAACATGAAAAGAATCGTTGCCGTCATTGCGCTTATTTACGTGATTGCAGCGGCCGCTGCTTCCGGACAGGATATTTTAGTAAATCCGCAAAACCAGAAATATCTTTTCACTGCCGGAACGGATGAGACGCAGGCATTCCTCTACAACCCTGCATGCCTCGGTCTTTACAGCCGCGGCGGAGTCTTGGACGGATATTATTTTTATCCTACTAAAAGCATTCTCAATTATCCGAGCACTGTCTTCCATGATATCGGGATTTTCGGACAAGCTGGAAAGTTCGGGCTGGCATACAGAAATGCCGAGAATTCCGGCTCAACGGTATTCGGAATCCCGGGACCATTAGAAGAAAACTTGAACCAGTATTCTGTCGGACTCGGATTTGGAAATCAGGGGATTGCAGTCGGAGCTTCGTTGTCTCTTACGGATATCACCGGCGTTGGATCAAGATGGCTTCCGGCTATCGGGTTGATCGTCCGTCCGGACCGATATATAAGTCTCGGCGCGGCTTACCATAATTTTTCGGATGCACCGTTTGGCGGGCACGCGATCGAAAAAACGGCAAACCTCGGCGTTGGGATTCGGCCGTTTGGGACAGATTTTTTGACCTTAAGTGCAGATCTCATCACTCCCGTTCATAATAACGGTTTCAAAATAGGTATTGATGTTGAGCCGATACCTGGATTAAAAGTCTATGGCATATATGACCTATCCGGGTACACACCATCCACGTATGTTCTTGGCTTTGGGGGTTCATACGGGAACCCCGACTACGTGTGGACAAATTCTGTTTCAATTGGTGTCAGCCTCAATTTTAGTCCGCATATTCATATTGAAGGTGCATCGAGTTACCAGAGAGACAAATACGCTGCGACCTACGGACGCATCATGGTCACCTCGCAGGAGATGCCCACGATCTTGTTTGACCATAGAATTGCGGAGATAGTCATAAGAGGAAATATTCCCGACGAACGTCAGCAGTCATTTCTGTTCTTCAAATCTCCGAAAAACCTTCTGGATTATATCGATGAGATAAAAAAATGTGGCGATGATTTATCTATCGACGCATTGATCCTGAAAATATATCCTTTCTCGACGCACGAATCCTTCTTTGCCCTCTCCAGTGAGACTCAAGAACTTGCAGATGCAGTGGAGTATGTTCGCTCGAAAGGAAAGAATGTGTACGCCTACTTGACAGACGACAGCGGTGTGAACGAAGTCTATCTGGCGAGCGCTGCAGATAAAATCTACATGGCCCCGGTTGCTTTCATCAGCGGCTACGGTGTCAATATGGATTTGATAAGACTCAAGGGTCTGTTCGATAAACTTCACATATCGTGGAACGCGCAGACAGCCGGCAAGTACAAATCTACTTTTCATACAATCTATACAGATTCCGCATCGCCGGAACAGGCAAAGCTCATTCAAGGGCTCGTCGACGATATTTATTCGCAGATGATAAAGCAGATCGAAGTGAACCGCAACATTACCATGGATGATTCCTTCAAGGCTGCTATTTCCGGGATCCTTTCCTCGCGTGAAGCTGCGCGGCTTCACCTCATCGACCAGGTTGCTTACTACGATGAGTTCAAGAAAGATGTCAGCGCTGGTCTGCCTGAGGTCGATCCATCGAGGCTCTGCAGGTATGAGACGAGATGGGGGACAAGACCCGAAATTGCAGTGATCGGGGTTTATGGCAACATCGTAACCGGTGAGAGCGCACCGCCCTCTCCATTCCCGATTCCGTTTTTGGGAAGCGACCGTGCAAGCGGTTCCGAAACCGTAGCGGCGCAAATCAAGGCCGCGGCGGAAGATGCCGACATAAAGGCGATTGTTCTCAGAGTAAACAGCGGAGGTGGATCTGCGCTTGCGTCCGATGAAATTTATAACGCGATAAATGATGCTGAAAAGAAAAAGCCGGTTATCGCTTCCTTCGGTAACGTAGCCGCAAGCGGAGGATATTATGTGGCAGCGGGAGTCAGGAAGATTTTCGCCGAACCTGCAACGTTGACGGGAAGCATCGGAGTTGTAATTGCTTTTCCTGTGCTTACAGATTTTCTCGAAAAGGATCTCGGCAGTAATGTTGAGGAATACCGCGCGGGGAGAAACTCTGACATACTCTCGCCGTTCCATCGATGGGACGATTCCGATTTGAAATACGTCGATAAATTTCTTAACGAGACCTATAATGACTTTAAAACGAAAGTTGCGGAAGGCAGGAAACTCAGCATGGATCGCGTCGAAGAACTGGCGCAGGGGAAAGTTTATACCGGAATACAGGCGAAAAGCTTTGATTTGATCGATGAGTACGGCGGGCTCGATAAAGCGATCCAATATGCAGCGGATGCGGCAGGGATCTCGCGGGATTACACAGTCCGAATGTTCATGGTGCCCGGGATCGGATTTCCGAACCTGCTGGGAATTGATGCGATGATTTTGAAGAGCTTTTCAAATTGAATCAAAGCAAATCTATGTCTAAATTAAAAGGGAGTTTACATTCGGGAAAAATGGACGATAGAACTGCCCGATACGTGCGAGGTTTCTGATAGTGCGGCGCGAGTGCGGGCGAAAATGATAAAATAATACGAAAGGTGAAATATCCCGACGATCTCATTTCCAATGGGATAGAAAGGATAAAATGAGTTGTAAGTTGATCAAATTGTGTTGAAACACTCTTACATCTGTCAATCGACCAAATAATAATTGGAGCAATTACTATGAAGAAAAGATTATTTACACCTGGGCCGACGCCGATTCCGGAGAGCGTTATGCTCGCTATGGCGGAGCCAATCATTCATCACAGGAATCCAGAATTTGTTTCAGTATTAACAAGTGTCAATGAAAATTTAAAATATCTTTTTCAGACGAAGAATGAAGTACTCACGCTGACGAGTTCAGGCACGGGCGCGATGGAAGGATCCGTTGCAAATCTTCTATCCCCGGGGGACAAAGCAATATTTGTAAACCTTGGAAAATTCGGCGAGCGTTGGGGAGAAATCATGAAAGCTTACGGCGTCGAGCCGATAGAGGTCAAGGTCGAGTGGGGAACTGCTCCATCACCCGAACTTCTTCTTGACACGCTGAAAAAAAATCCAACTGCGAAGGCGGTTTTTTTAACTCACAGTGAAACTTCTACAGGAGTTTTCACAAACATCAAAGAAATAGCCGCGGCGATCCACGCCAAGTACGACATCGCCGTTGTGGTCGATGGCATAACCTCGGTCGGGTGCCATGAGATGCACTTCGATGACTGGGGATTGGATACGATTGTGACGGGCTCGCAAAAGGGTTTGATGATTCCACCCGGACTCGCGTTTGCCGCACTGAGCGAACGGGCGAAGAAGATGATGGAGACATCGAAGCTCCCGAAGTTCTACTTCAGTTTCAAAAAAGCATTGAAAGCGCATAAGGACAACGATACGCCGTTTACTCCTGCGATCACTCTTGTAGTGGGTCTTGAGAAAGCATTGCGGATGATCCGGGAAGAAACCGTGGAACACATCTGGCTTCATCATAAGGTTTTGTCCGAGGCCGTGCGGAACGGATGCGAGGCGATCGGGCTGAAACTTTTCGGTGCACCAGCGTCGCATGCCGTGACAGCGGTATGTGTTCCCGATGGAGTCGAGTATTCCAAATTCAATAAAATTCTAAAACAGAAATACGGAATCACAACCGCCGGAGGCCAGGAGCATCTGAAAGGGAAAATTTTCAGGGTCTCGCACCTCGGATACTATGACGAGGTGGACATAGTCGGAGTTGTCGCTGCGCTTGAGTGGACGCTCCATGATTTGAACTTCAAGTTTGAAGCGGGCTCGGGAGTTGCGGCCGTACAAAAGACTTTTGCCAAACACACGGCGGAAATGGCGCCCGTAGCGCAGACATCGGAGGTGGCAAAATGAAAGTCCTCGTCACAGATCCAATCGAGCAGATTTGCACGGATATTCTTCAGAAAGAAGGGATCCAGGTGGATGCTAAGCCCGGGTTACCTCCGGATGAGATTAAGAAAATCATCGCCTCTTATGACGGCTTGATCGTACGAAGCGGGACCAAAGTTACGGCGGATATTATTTCTGCAGCGAACGGTTTGAAAGTCATAGGCCGCGCCGGTGCGGGGGTCGATAATATCGATGTCCCTGCTGCGACAAGAAAGGGAATCGTGGTTCTGAACACGCCGGGCGGTAACACAATATCCACCGCCGAGCACACCATGGCACTCATGATGGCACTCGCGAGGAATATCCCTCAGGCATTCCGCGACCTTCAGGGCGGAAAATGGGAGCGGAAGAAGTACACCGGTACAGAATTGATGAGCAAGACTCTCGGTGTTATCGGTCTCGGCAAAGTCGGAAGAGAAGTTGCTACCAGGGCGAAGGCGTTCGGAATGAACATAATCGGGTACGATCCTCTTTTGGCTGCCGACATTGCTACCAAGCTGGGGATAGAGCTAGTTTCGTTAGATGAAATTTACAGGCGATCCGATTTTATAACCGTGCATACTCCTCTAACGGAAGAAACACGCGGCATCCTGGGAGACAAAGCCTTCTCGGCATGCAAGCAGGGCGTTCGCGTTATCAATTGCGCGAGAGGGGGGATCATCGATGAAGATGCACTTCTCAAGGCGCTCGAGAGCGGGAAAGTTGCCGGAGCCGCTTTTGACGTATTCGTGAAGGAACCGCCGGGTGATCATCCTCTTCTCAAACATCCGAAGGTTATCGCGACTCCTCATCTCGGTGCCTCGACGGAGGAAGCCCAGGAAAAAGTCGCGAAACAGATCGGCGAAGAGCTGGCCGACTTTTTCAAGGGAAGGGGAATTGTCGGTGCAGTAAACATCATCGACTACCAGAGCGCGGTAAGCGACGAACTGCGTGCGTATCTGGTCCTCGCCGAGAAGATTGGTTCGCTCCACGCGCAACTTTTGACGGGCAAGGTGAAATCTATAACGGCTTCTTATCGTGGTGCACTGCTTCAAAATTCCTGCGAGCTTCTTTCCACCGCGGTGCTGAAAGGGTTGCTTGATAAAATGATGTACGCGCCCGTGAACTTTGTCAACGCTGCCTTAATTGCGAAAGAGATGGGAATCAGCGTAAGCGAGAAAAAAGATCAGGACGGGAAGCATCATTCTCACCTTTTGAGTGTAGAAGTACAAACCGAAGATGAGGAGAAAAATATTTCAGGAACGGTTTTCGGTACTTCCGAGATGAGAGTAGTTGGGATTGACGGGTTCCACTTCGAGATTGCTCCGGAAGGCCATTTGCTGTTCTATTCGAACAAAGACAGGCCTGGAATGCTGGCGGCGGTCGGCAGCTTGCTCGCGTCGGCAAATATCAACATAGCAGGCATGTCGTTAGGCAGGTCCGCTCCCGGTGAGAAGGCCCTTGCAGTTATGAGCGTTGACGGCGACATACCTGAACCGGTGCTGAAAGAAATCTCAAAAATCTCGGGAGTCTTTGAGGTGAAGGCAGTGAAGTTATGAATGACGACGGAAACCTTGCGAAGGATTTGAGAACCAGATGAACTTTCTGGTTTCACGCACGCTGAACTTTCGCGAGGTTTTCTCTTTATAAAGTAAAGGCTGGGAATTTATGAAAAAAGATTTACTTTGCACTTGACAAAGCGCACACGGCAGATTATATTTCAGCGAAATTTATGCTGGTGCCGGAGCGGAAAAAAGGGTTTCATTTACTTTTAGGCTTTTCAAACGAGGGAGTATTATGAGAATTAATACTCCCTCATTTTTCTTTTAGCTTAATCCATCAACCATTGCGGAGGTTTATTGTTGGCTGATATTTCCTTTTGTTTCATTTTTTCATTTCTCACCTACTTACAAATCCCACATCAAGGAGGTAATATGACTCGTAGGAAAACTCTAACCACAAACTGCAAGGAGGTATTCAGATGAAGAAGAATCTACCGCTTGCTTCGTTACTTGTACTGTGTCTCCTTTCTTTTACCGCCGGTGTCTCACTGGCACAGACAGGTACAATCAAAGGAAAAATCACCGATAGTCAAACTGGTGATGTTCTCCCCGGGGCAACAGTCATTCTCGAAAAGACCGCTCTTGGTGCGGCGACTAACGCTACCGGAGATTACACGATTGAAGGCGTGCCCGCTGGTAGCTACCAGTTGACGGCTCGTTTTGTCGGTTATCAAAGCGGAACTGTAAGCATACAGGTCAAAGAGGGCGAAACAGCTACCCATGACTTTCAATTGTCACCGGTTGGATACACGACCAACCCCGTCGTCGTCAATGCGATCGGACTGCAGACTCCCCGTGAGCAGATGGGAACAGCCGTATCGTCGGTAGCTGGAAAGTCATTGACGTTGTCGGGTGCAACTGATATTGCCACAAGTCTTGCGGCGCAGGCTCCAGGCTTGAACACCTATGAGAGCAATGGAGACCCGGGCTCGGGAACGAGGATGGTTCTCCGCGGAGCTCGCACCCTTCAGGGAGATAACCAGCCGCTGATCATACTCGATGGCGAGCCGATAATTGACGCCTCGATATATAACCAGGTTACGTTTAACGCAAACTATACGAACGCCGGAGTTTCCGGATATTCCACACTCGATCAAATCAACCCCGAGGATATTCAATCCGTAGAGGTTTATTCCGGACCATCCGCTGCCGCTATTTGGGGATCAAGAGGAGCGAACGGCGTCATCGTAATAACAACGAAATCTGGAGTGTTCAATCCGAGCAAAAAAATAAATATCTCCGTGCGCGAGAACACTCAAATGGATGAACTCCTTCGGGAGGAACCTCTCCAAGCCGATTTCGGACAGGGCGATAACGGTAATTATATTTGGAATAACAGATACAGCTGGGGAGATAGAATCTCGCAGAGGTCCGGCAAGCCGGATTCCCTCGCTATTCCCAGCGTTCCCACTTCCCAAATAATCCAGAAGAACTCAAAGACAGTGTATGATCATGGAACCGAGCTCTTTCATAAACCCATTTCAACTGAATATGGAGTAACTTTCAGTGGAGGAGATCAAGCAGGGACCTTCTACCTTGACGTCGATAGACTCGGCCAAACCGGAATCGTCCTTGCAAATTCTGATTTCTCGAGAACGTCTATAAAGGGTTCGGTGAGTCGGACGTTTAGCGAAAACGTCACTCTCCGTCTCGATGCGACGTATGTGAACAGCGCCATAGACAGAACTCAGCAGGGTTCAAACCTCGCTGCACTTATGCTGGGCGCTTATAGATGTCCACCTGATTTTAACAACCAGCCTTACATCGTCAACTACGTCGATCCTGCAACCGGAATCGTTACCGCCAATTCGCAAAGGGGATTCCGCGATGGTAACGGAAGTCCATACGCGTCTGGAGTATATGACAATCCGCTCTTCAGCGTCTACGAGGATCCGACGACATTCCTGGACAATCGGGTCATCGGTAATCTGCAACTTTCTTATGATCCGATGGATTGGCTGGACTTCACTTATAGAGCCGGAGTGGACTATTTAGGCGACAGGAACACGAGCTTCCTGAATTATTTCGATTGGACGGCCCCGCAGTCTCCTCAGGCGCCTAACTTCTATGCCGGCCAATACAGCGATAACGTCTTCTCCCAATACCAGATCAACACCGATCTCCAGGGCCGGGCAAAACACGATTTCAGCAGCGACTTCAGCGGAAACCTGATGCTGGGAATCCACCTGGATCATCAGCAATACAACTCCATTACCAACATCGTTCAATCCCTGTTGATACCCACCGGTCCGCCATCTCTTGGCAACGCATCCACTCCGCTGCCTCCCTACCAGGGTTGGACGATGCAGCGCGATGCTGCAATGTACGGACAACTGGACCTGAGTATGTATAACGAGCTATTCGTAAGCTTGTCGGGAAGGGATGAAACCTCGAGCACGTACGGACCAGAAAGTGCAGGTCTGTATTTCTATCCATCCGTTAGTGCCGCTTGGCAGTTTACCCAGCTCCCACTATTTGAAGGGAACGACATTTTGTCCTTTGGCAAATTGAGATTGGCATATGGTGAAGCTGGCGTACCGCCTCCACTATATAGCTCGAACACGTACTTTATCGGGAATCAAGCTGTTACCAATGGTTGGGGATCCGGCTTGAATCCTCAATACTACGGTGGCGGTGCATCGATATACCCCGACCAAGGTCTCAACTTGATGGGTAATGCAGGGATAGCCCCAGAGAAAACTACTGAACTCGAAGGTGGTCTCGACCTAAGACTTTTTGGCGACAGGGCTACACTTTCTGTAAGTGAATATAGCGACAAGACCACAGGTGCGATTGTTCCGATTACTGTGCCGCAGTCGACCGGCTTTGGATATATCTACAAGAACGCCGTCAACTTGACAAACGTTGGGACGGAAGTTCAACTCAACGTCGAATGGCTGCGCATCGGAGAGTTCTCCTGGTCAACGCTTTTGAATTGGTCAACCAACAAGAACAAAGTCACGAGCATGCCTGCGGGAACGCAATACGTAATTCTAAATGGATTCACGGATCCATTTTCTGCCGCAGTTCTTAACCAGCCGGTCGGCGTGATCTTCGGGACGCATTGGATGCGGACAGGTGACAGTGCGAATACCGCCAATGGTCTCCCAGTCACGAGTGGTAAGCTGATTCTCGATGCGAATGGCTTCCCACAGATAGGCAACACGGATGCAATTATAGGAGATCCAAATCCGAAGTGGCGTGCCGGCATCGGGACTACATTCCGATACGAAAGACTGACGTTCAGCGTGCTGTTTGATATCAAACATGGCGGCCAGGTTTGGGATGGAACAGAAGGCGCGCTTGACTTCTTCGGAAGATTCGGCGATCAGAACTGGTGGACCAAGATCAGCGCTCAGCAAGCTCAGACTTTGGTGAATTGGAACGGACAGACTGTAGCTTCAATTGTGGCAGCCGGAACCTATGGCAATTCTTACGTTAAGAATTCGGATGGGACGTACAACTTTAGAGGGTACGTAAAAGACTTCGGAGGCGGACCGGTAATCATCGATGAGACGTGGTTCCGCTTTGGACCCGGTTCGAGTTTGACCGGAGGTCCTTCTGAACAATTTGTCGAGGATGCGAGCTACGTCAGGTTAAGAGAGCTTTCGTTGTCATATCTGATTCCGCTGCATTCGCTAGGATTCGAAAGCCTGCAAATCAGTGTGGTTGGCAGAAACCTTGCTCTTTGGACGAAGTACAAAGGGCAAGATCCGGAAGTCAATCTGACGGGACCAACTACCGGTCAAGGTCTTGATTACTTTATCAATCCGAGTATCAAGACATGGATTCTTTCACTGCAGGTTAATTATTAAGAAGGGAGCAGACAATGAAAACAATTTGCAAATATGCAATTTCAGCCCTGTTGGTTGCGGCGGTTATAGCCGGCTGCAAATCATTTACCAAGGGTTACGAAAATAATCCGATTGCTTCGGCGTCGGCGCCTGCTTCCACCATATTCACCAGTTCGCAGGTTTCCTTCGATCTGTTTATGGAAGGCTTTTCCTCGTATGTCGCGGCATTGTGGTCGCAGGAAGCGACAGGCACCGTGTCCCAGTTTATCGGATACTATGTTTACACCGCGTCAAGCCAGGACTTCAATAACGACTGGGGACTCGCCTACAACAATGTGGGATATGATCTTCGCCTGGTCGAAGCTCAGGCAGCGAAGGATGGTAATCCTACACTTGAAGGAGCTGCCAAAGTGGTCGAGGGAATCCAGATGGGAACGGTCGCGGATCTTTGGGGCGATGTCCCATATTCACAGGCGTTCCAGCCAACAGTTTACCTGCAGCCGAAGTACGACCCTCAGGATTCTGTGTATTCTCGGGTTCAGGCCACTCTCGATGCAGGCATTGCTGAGCTAACGCAAGGTGCATCGGATGTTCCCGGAGATGCTTTTTCCTCTGCGGGAAGTAATCCAGAATGGGTCAAGGCGGCACACACTGCGAAGGCTAGATTCCTCATGCATTCCGCAAGGCATGGTGGCTACGCTGCCAACGCTGCTGTCCTGGCTCAGGTTATTGCGCAATGTCAGCAGGGAATCCTGGCCACCGACGGCTCGGAGGATTTCACGTTCTTGCATACTGGCGGAGTCTGGAATGGCGACCTGAATCTCTGGAATTCATTCCTTACTGTGGACAGAGCCGGATACATGGATGCGAGTGCCACATTTGTGATTCCGATGATGAATGCTGCGAAACTCGATGGCAAAACAAACTACAGCGGAAGGTTGGCCTATTATTTCAACGCCGCAGGAACTGACTTCAACACTTCAGCGACGGGCGCTTATGGACCGACCACCAGCTTCCCGATCTTCAGAGCATCTGAGACCCATCTATTATGGGCCGAAGCAGCCGCAAGAACGGGGGACGATGCTACCGCACTTGCACAGCTGAATCTCGCAAGGGAATATAACAACGCTGTATTTGCTGAGACCTCTGCCGATTACGCTGCAACTGATGCCCCGGTGGCAACCTCCGCCGCGTTGCTGCAGACTATCGTCAATGAGGAATATGTATCACTGATGTCTCAGATCGAGGTGCTGAGTCTGATGCGCAGGGTGGATTACCAAATCCAATATAAGGATTCGACAGGAGCGACTGTCAGCATTGCTCCGATTACCGGCGCACAATTCCCACAGCGTTTCATTTACCCGATCCAGGAAATCAACGCGAATCCAAACGCTGCGGTTATTTCCACGACTGTAAATATGTATTCCAAGACCTGGGCGAATCAGCCGTGATCTGTTGAAAAAATATTCTGATTAAACAAAGCCTCGTCGAGGTCTTAATTGACAGCGACGAGGTTTTATTTTTTTTAGGTTTCTCTTGGTGACAAGGATAGATCGTTTCAAAAAAGTGTGTCGGGAGTCCCCTTGGGGCTTGACCTTGACCGACATCATGATTTACATTTACTTATGTTGAGCGTGTCGAAGCAAATCAGGCAGGCGACTATGATTAAATTCGGTGGAGCGATTTTTTTTGTAATCTCGATGTTTGTTTGGAGCGGTTGTTATGACACCGTGCAAATAACGGGGGATCAGGTCGGACAACTGGATGGTTATCAAGACATTACGGCTGTTGTAGATACGCAGGGGACAGTCTCCTCTTATCATTTCGCACGAGGGATGTATAGAGTCGTGCGTGATACTCTGGTTGGGACGGGAACTACAACGACGATGATGGGTGAACTAACTCAGAGCGGCATTTCAATTCCATCCTCAAGGATAGCATACGTCGAGGTCGATAAATTAAACATGCCCCGGACATTACTCCTCGCAGGAGGCGTAGTGGCGGCGACAACCGCAATGGTGCTTTCGGCTGCTTCCAATTCCGGTTCACCCGGGTCCTCGGGCTCGGGTCCACAGCCGCCGCGCTAGCGATACCACACGTGCGGATCTTTTAGAATCCCCCTGCCAAGAAGTCCGTCCCGGGAGCGCGGAAAAAGCATTCGCTGTTGGCGTACACGTGAAAAGAGTTGCCGGTATAACCTTGACCTCGAATGAAATTTCTGAAAGCCATTTCAAGTTTACACTTTTCACTTGACAAAGCCAGCGTAGATTAAACAAGGTCGTCTGAGGCGAACGGACGACCTTTTTTATTTTAAGGAGACAGCTTACAATAAATGACGATGAATGCGTCACTTAAATGTTGTCTCATCTCTTTATTGACCCTCTTTGCACGGCCAGTGGCATATTCTCGGGAGTCCCCGTACTTCTCCGGCGAAGGTGCCAAGGCGATCGCACAAGAAATTCGTGAGATTAAAAACCCGAGCGTATATCTCGTGATCACGGTCGCCCCGGGCTTTGAGGATCTTGCTTCGATCGCGAATTTCAGGATAGGAAGGGGCGCCGCTGTTTCGGTCGCATACATTACTAACGGCGAAGATATCCCCAGCGATCTGAACGGTGAAATGTTTTATCAACTGGCTTCGCGAAGAAAGGAAGAAGCATACAACGTCCTTTCTTATCTCGGAGTGCAGTCATTTTTTCTTAATGTTCCTGTCGACGAATTTTCTGCAGGAGAAGGATGCTTCCATCCTACTTCCCGTCTCGACAAAATATTGAATGACCGTCTTGACAGTGTGATATCTGAAGTCAAACCTGACATCATAGTTCTTGATCATGATCCTCTTTCGGCTGGCAAACAGTCGTCGCGTTGTGCATATTTTCAAGATCTCGTTCTAAGAAAAATAAGTGCGGAAAAGGAAGCGTCGTCATGGATAGTACCGCGTCTTTTCGCTCAGACAGATCAGCGAATAAGGACTGCCGGTATCCCTGTCGAACAAAGAGATCCGATCTGGTCGAAGAGCTATTCTGAAATGGCGCTCGAAGCAGAAAAATCCTACGAAAGTTTGAGGTACCAGATCCGTTTGTGGGACGAGAATGAATCCCATTGTTATGTTCAACTTTATCCGACTGCAGCAAAATCGCCTTTCCCGTTAGACAATCGGTTACCGGAGATTGGAAAAGCATTGAGAACCTTGATTCCCGCCGTAAGATCAGTGTTCTCTATTGAGAAAGTTTCCGGCCGCGGAAAACAGCTTGTGATGCTTCATGGCGCAATAGCCAGGGTCGATAATTTTATTTCCCCATATGAGCATTCTCTCGGGAAAAGCGATCTTCGAGTGTTGGCAACATGGAAACTCGGGCTTGAGAGACTTCGATGTGACATCTTAGGCGCATCAATCTCATGGTACGTAAGTGATACGGTCGTAACACCAGTCCAGGATTTTTTTCTTCGATTTGGGAAACTCGGCGGAGTATTATTTAAAGGCAAAACACGGGTATTGTTTCCGGGAGTCATTCAGAAGCAATGGGTTGTGAATGAAAATCCAAAAGAATATTACGACTGGAATGATACTACAACATTTAGGGTGCTTTCTCCTCGTTCGATAGCTCTGAATTCGGCCGAAACGCCGGAAGGGTTTGAGGCTATGCAGGTGAGGACCCCGTTCGTATTTATGGTGGCACATCAGGATTCAAATCCAAATTATGATTTCATGTACAGGCAGGAGATACCGCTTATCATCGCGCCTCTTCGCTCCGTTGAAGTGCTAACACCGCAGGTCGCTGTTTTCCGTGACACGAGTATCTGCGTCCGCTTTAAAAGTAACGTCCGGGATAAGTCAGGCGGAGTATTTTATGTGAGTGACCCGATCGTTTCATCGCCTCAAAAGAGAGTGGAGTTGCCCGGGAAAAATTGCGCTGTAACGGATACTCTCCCATTGACATGGGATACGCTTTTGGTAGCTCCTCACGAAGTAAAGATCTGGGCAACCCATGGGATTCCGATCGGGAATTTTACAGCGCATTCCCTCGATGTAAAGGTAAACATCAAGGGAAATGTCGGACTCTGTTCGGTAGTCGAGAACAGCCCTGTACAAATCGCACTTCGCAGACTCGGTGTCCGTGCAATATTTTTTGACAAGACTGAATCTCTTGATAAAGATTTATCGAAATATTCCGAAATAATAATAGACCGGTTCTCTTTTCAAAAATTTTTCGAATTGTTTGAACGGCACGGGTTAATCGCGCAATGGCTCAACAAAGGAGGCAGGCTAATTGTCCTTCCGCAGTATGGATTGCAGCAACCGAGGTCGTTTGGCGATGATGAGGTAAAATTTCGTTATCTGCCTGCTGTCGGCTGTAACGAGAAATTAAATATCTGTTCATCTGACAAAATGTTTCAGCTCCCGAATAAGATCAACAAAAGAAGTTTTGGCGACGGGCATTTCGTCGAGTCATACGGGGAAGTGGCAGGCAAGGCAGCCGGCTCGAGGGTTTTGATTAGTTTGGGTAAACGCGTTTTACTTTTAGAAAAAAAGATTGGGAACGGTGAAATTTTCTATTGCACCTTGAACCTCTATCCGAGATTGCTTGAAATCAATCAGAGTTCTTATCGGCTCCTGGCGAATTTATTGAGTAATTGACTGAATTTTGAGGGTCGGAAGAACAAATATTTCTTTCATAGAATATTGATTAAATGTTTTTTAGTTTCTAAATTTCATTGAATTGTCGGAGGTAAATATGGCAGAAAAGAAATGGTACAACGTTTTTGTGTCGGTTGAAGATGAACAGAAAAAATCCGCAGCATCGGATGTTCAAACTTCCATAGCCACAACTCGATTGGAGGTGGCAGAACCTCAACTCGAGCAGCCGGTGGCGCGCATCGGTGAAGAGTTCCCGAGTTTTGAAGCCATCTATCAGGCATTCGGGATAAAAGACGCATCGACAGGCTTCACAATTTATCGGGTCGAAGAGCTTTTGAAAAGCGCGTACATTAAGAATGCTTCCGCTGAAGTCAAGCGAAGCGCACTTATGGTTGCGTTGGAAGCTCTTAGGGTCTCTCCTGAGGAAGTAATCCAGGATGCAGTCAAGCGCGACAAAGCTCTGACACAGTTCGAGAAGATTGAAGAGCGGCGTCTGCGCGAACTCGAGCAGAAAAAGAGCGAAGAAAACAAGCGGCTGCAGGAAGAGATGGAGAGAATCTTCAACGAGATCCGCGAGAAGATGGAAGACAATAATAACCTGATAAAAGAGACTCGAGACAAATTTCAGACTTGGCAACAAGAGAAGGAAAAAGAAGAGCAGAGACTTTCGAGTGTGCTCCAGTATTTTGTTTCGCAGGAGGTTCCTGAGCAGGCTCACGGAACAAGACGCAGGCGCACGACGTCTTCCGAAAATTGAAGTAGGAAATGGCTCGAGTAAAGATCGAACCAGGAGGCAAGGTGCTCGTCGCGGTCGTAGTCGTCGGCGCCTTGCTTCTTTTGTTTTTGAGAGTGAGAGCGTCTATAAGTAACAAAAACGCCAGCGCGCCTGAATCGGCGGTGATAGTGCAGTCGTCCCGTCAGCCGGTTTCCGAAACGATTCAGCCGGTAGAAAAACCGCCGTCATACAGTTCCGAAAACAAAGTTTCACAGGAGTCTGCTCAAGAAAGACAGGCTGAATCACACCCCGGACCGATTAAAGTTTTTTTTGATTTCAACCGTGCAACGATTAACAGGAATGTTTATAGCATTTTTGATCGGATAGATGAAGCGGTACGCAACCTTCGTCGACAGAGTTTTCGAATAGTAATAGAAGGCAATGCCGATTCGATCGGACCATCACGGTATAATGTCAGTCTTTCGAAAATGAGAGCGACCCGTGTTGCCGATTCACTCTCCAAGCGTCTGGGAATCTCGCTGGAGAACATAGAACTAGTGGCGAATGGCTCGGCAAAGCCTGCCGCTTCCAATGAAACCCGTGAAGGAAGGGCAGAGAATCGGCGAACGGAGGTTCACATCTACTACTGAAGGCGGGGCGGCGACGTCTCGAAGGCATACAAGGTTTTGAAGATCACATGCGCGTCCTTCTGATACAACCGGGGAAAAGAGAAAAGTTTGCGGCGCCGTTCGGGTATGTCGAACCTCTCGGGCTTGAATCGGTAGCCGGGGCAATTACAGATATTTGCGATTTGGATTTCATCGATCTCCGCTTCTCAACTCTCGAAGATCTGAAGAGGATTGTCGAATCTGAAAGAGTGGATGCCTGCGGGATCACCTCCTCCTTTACGATGGATTACAACCAGGCCATAAAAGCCGCTGAAATCGTCAAGCAAGTTGATAGTCGGGTGTTCGTATTTGTAGGAGGTCATCATCCCTCGCTCATGCCTGACGATTTCAATCTGCCGTCAATCGACGCAATCGTCATGGGTGAGGGAGAAGCAACGACCAGAGAACTTATCGAAGTTGTGAACAGCGGAAGTGACTTAGCCAAGGTTACCGGACTAGCGTTTAGGCGCCATGGTAAGCAATTGTTGACTCCGCCCAGAGCTCTTATCCATGATCTTGATTCACTTCCTTATCATGACTCAAGTATCGTTGAAGATTTCAGAAGAAGATATAGACTCTTCGTTGAAAAATCCGTGACTTCTCTTGAGACAATTAGGGGCTGCCAGTTCCAGTGTAACTTTTGCAGCGTATGGAAATTCTATCGGGGGAAAGTCCGAATGAAATCTCCCGAAAGAGTGATTAATGAGATAAAGAGCGTGAAAAGTGACAACGTGTTCTTTGTCGATGACAATTTCTTTGCCAGCCCGAGGCGCGCCGACAGAATCGCTGACGCCATTAAGCGTGAGGGGATTATGAAGCGGTATCTGATTCAGGCCAGAAGTGATGCTATCGCCCTCCATCCGGGCCTCATAGACAAATGGGCTGGTATTGGACTGCGATCTGCATTTTTGGGATTCGAGAAGGTCAGCCAGTGTGGCCTTGATGCTGTGGAAAAACATAATTCGGTGCAGAGTAACGAAAAGGCATTGGAGATTTTGAGAGACCATGGTATCGAACCGGTGGTTTCATTTATCGCTGACCCCGAATTTCAGGGAGATGAATTCTTACTATTGAGAAATTACGTCAAGAAGCTGTCTTTGAAACTTCCATTCTTCACTATGCTGACTCCACTTCCGGGCACTGAGCTCTTTGACAGCGTAAGAGAAGATCTCATGCGCAGCGACTATGATTTCTTCGACCTCATGCATCCGGTTCTGCCCACTCGATTGCCGACGAAAGAATTCATTCGACAGTTTTGCATGCTTTACAAGACAGGCTATCCAACTCCCATCGCTTTTGCCGGATCAATATTATTGCTTTTCGATGTAATGAGAGGAAGACTGTCGTTCTCCGATTGGAGAGAGATTGTAAGGGATTGGCGAATTGTTACAACGCCAGAAAAGTATTTGGCGGGACTGTCCACTTCAGCGCAGGGATCAAAATGGAAGGGCCAAGAAATCGTTGCGTAGTGCGTTTTTCTGTCGTCTGCTGATCACGCACCAGATGATTCTGCGTCGCTATACGAGACCACCGCAATAGAGGGATATTGAATAGTCGCATCTAAATCCAGTTCCGGTCGGCACGATTTCTAAAGAACAGGTTGCGGCTCGGTGATTATGAACATAGCCTTCGAAGTCTTATCTTAGCGTGTCTTTTTTCTAACAACAATAGAATGATCGATGAATAAGAGTTTTTTCGTTGTCTCTACATTTGCTTTTGTCTTCGCAGGGGTTTCCTTTGCCCAGCATAATTCTTCTATACCCGTCGACAGCTGGATTTACGAAGCAATTCGACAGCTCCAAACTCGCGGCTACCTCCTTGAACTCAGCCCGGGATTTAAGCCTTACCGTAGACTCGAGGTGGAAGAAGCTCTGCGGAATTTTGAGAAGAAAGTCGACGTATCCACCTTGCCTCGGCCGGATCAATGGTTGATTAAAAAGCTCGATAGCGAATTCTCTTATGAAACAAAGCTTGTGAATGCGGAGAAAGAAAATCCCGATACCTCTTTCACAGGGGTCGGATTCTCGGAAGAGGCGTTCTTTAATCTTGCTAAAGGTGATTACAAGACTTTCAAACATGCGGACAAGACTGAATTCCGTCCGACGCTCCGAAGTGAGTTTGGTTTCGATATCGGGAACCACCTTCTGTTGTATACCGATGCGACTGTCGATCAGACTCTCCGCGATGACACACTTTATACCGGGACGACGAAATTCGGATTGAAGGCATTGCACCAACAAGCATATGTTCAGTACTCGGATCGTTATGTCGATCTGACTTTTGGCAGGGACTATCTATCGTGGGGATACGGGAACGATGGCGCTGTCCTTGTGTCGCCGACGGCAGGCGCCTTTGACATGATATCCGCTCTCGTCAAAACGCATGTAGTGAAATTCAATTGGTTTGTTGCCCAGCTTAATCAGATGTATGAGTACTACCCTGATACAAACAGCTACATGCCGGTTGGCGCAAGAGGTACCACCGGTCCGCTTGTGAATAGATACTTTACCGGTTCACGCGTCGAGTTCAACATATGCGACAAAGTTTTTCTCGGCGCTTACCAGGCTGCGACCTTCGGCGGCGTTAATGCGCCGATCGACCTCGAGGACATAAATCCCGTTCGCGTTACGTACGAGACCGAGACAAATGACCAGAAGGATTTGAATACATTTCTTGGTTTTGACTTTAGTATGTTCTGGCCTAAGAATCTTAATCCTTACGGGGATCTGATGATAGACGATTGGCAGGTTGATCACAAGACAATAGGTGATTTGAAACCGAATCTCTATGCGTTCGACATCGGGTTGCGTGCATCAAATATCCTGGAAAACTTTGGTGTCAGCGGTACTGATGCCAATTTGCAGTACATGATGGTACGGAATAGAGTTTATAATGAATATGATTGGGCGAGCTTCGAAAAACTGTTGCTGAGAAATTATCCGATTGCAGTGCCGTACGGTGACGATTTCTGGAATATTGATTTGCGTCTGTCGCACTGGCTCACTTACAACTGGAAGTTTGGAATTGAAGTGATGCACATTGAACATGGGAATCAGAATATTTACGGTCCGTATACGATGCCGTGGCTGACCGATCCAAACATCACGGTTCAGACCGGCTACAGCGAGCCTTTTCCGTACAGGGTAATTCAGGAAACGAATTTGTTCGGGGCGAACGTAATGTATCAACCACAAGCCAACCTTTACGGACGGGCGATGATCAGCTATTCACAGAACAGGAACTACCGGTATGCTCCAGGTATTGATAAAGGAGTCATTTCGTTTCTGGTTACGATTTACTATGATTTTGCGACTGCTATCCAGTTCAAATAGGATGATCCGTATCCGTTCACAGTCGACGAATGATACATCCTCGCTGGGGTCGCGCTCGCCGGTGAGCTACTTCAACCACGCGTTTTCCTTGTACCACCTTATTGTATTTTCAATCCCAGCTTCGAGCGATAGTTTCGCTTTGAACCCAAGTTCGGCCTGGGCCTTCTTCGGACTACAAAGCCAGTTTGTCTGAACTCCGTCGCGTGCTTTCTCAATGTTGATCAATGCTGCCTTACCCTGCAATCTGGCAATCGACTCGCTGATAGCCGCAATTGTATACAGCGCGAAGTGAGGGATCCTCACTTTGAATGTTTTCCGGCCGAGAACCTTCCCGGCTATGTTACCAAACTGCTCCCAATCGTATACTTCTTCATTTGAAATGAAATATACTTTGCCGGCACTTTTCGGATGCTCGGCGGCAGCGATAATTCCATCCACTAAATCGTAAGCGTGGACAAGGCTCAATACTTTTCTTTTGAAGCCGGAGAGCGGAATGAGATGTCCATTTACCGACTTGAAGAATGCGTAAATATCTTTGTCACGCGGACCATATACCGCCGGAGGCCTTATGATTGTTACGGGAATCTCGGAGACTCTAGAGAGACATTCCTTCTCTGCCTCCATCTTGCTTTTGCCGTAGGTTGTGACTGGATGGTAAGGCGTGGTTTCATCTACGGGGGTCATATCATGTCCGGGTCCCACTGCGGTCAGACTGCTGGCGAGGATGAATCGTTTGAGGTGCGGATTTTGTTTTAAGACAGCGGTAAGGAGGTTTTTTGTCGTTTCATGGTTCCCTTTAAAATATCCTTTCTTATCCTTTGATTTTGTGACTCCGCCGATATGGAAAACGTAGTCAACGGAATCGACCGCCGTCATCAATGATTCAATATCGTCGAAGTCGGAATGGACAAACTCCACGGGAAGATTGTTAATGTATTCAACTTTGGTTGTTTTTCTAATCAGACATCTGACTCTGTAACCGCGCTGGACTAGTTTTTCTACAAGATGGCTCCCTATGAAACCCGTCGAGCCTGTAACAAGTGCTTTCATAATGGCTGTAGTCCCTTTTTAAATCTCAATTTAATTCGACATGCTTCTGCAAAAAAGGCACAAGCGGAAGCGATATCGTTGTAAAATTTTTCACGCTGCTACCGGACCAAGTTTTTGTGTCCCTTACATAATTGAACGCTTAGATGGATTGGATTATATTTTAACCCAAAACAACCATGGAGAACTAAATGTCGGATCTCATCGAAGACAATCCAATTGGATCCAGCCGCGACATGCCGTTTGTGACGATAGATAAGCTTTCAGAACATAATGACAGGTCTGTTACCGTTCGCGGGTGGGTTTACAACAAAAGGTCGAGCGGGAAGATCCATTTCATTTTAGTTCGGGATGGTTTCGGCATCGTGCAATGCGTCGTCGTAAAGAGTCAAGTTTCGCCGGAAATTTTTGCGGATTATGATTTGCTGACCCAGGAAAGCTCGCTTACTGTCACCGGCAAAGTTCACAAGGACGATCGTGCTCCGGGCGGTTATGAACTCCAGGTTGAAGGTTTGAAGATTGTTCATGTCGCAAGAGAATATCCGATAACCCCGAAAGAACACGGCACTGAATTCCTGATGGATCATCGGCATCTCTGGCTGAGATCTTCGAGACAGCATGCGATACTGCGCGTCAGGCACCAGATTATAAGGGCTGTTCGCGAATTTTTTGACAATAAGAATTTCACACTTGTCGATTCGCCGATTCTCACACCGGCCTCCGTGGAGGGAACAAGCACGCTTTTCGAGACGGACTACTTCGATCTCGGCAAAGCATATTTGACTCAAAGCGGGCAGCTCTATGGCGAGGCCGCTGCCATGGCATTTGGAAAAATCTATTGTTTCGGACCGACATTTCGTGCAGAGAAGTCAAAGACACGCAGGCATCTTACCGAGTTTTGGATGGTTGAGCCTGAAGTTGCCTGGGCCGACCTGAGCGACGATATGGATCTGGCTGAAGAATTTGTCGAGCACATTGTCCAAACGGTTTTAAAGAAAAATGATGAGGAACTAAAACTTCTTGAAAGAGACGTGTCGAAGTTGCAGCCCGTAAAGCGGCCTTTCCCGCGCCTCCATTATGATGAAGCCGTGGAATTGTTGAAGAAGAACGGCGTTGATTTCCAATATGGGAACGACCTTGGTGGAACCGACGAAACGATCATTTCTCAACAGTATGATCGCCCGGTCATGGTGCACCACTATCCGGCAACGTGCAAAGCATTTTATATGAAGCGTGACCCGGATAGAAACGATTTGACGTTGTCTGTTGATGTGCTTGCGTCGGAAGGATACGGCGAAATTATCGGCGGCAGTCAGCGTGAGGATGATTATGACACTTTGGTGAAGCGCCTGGAAGAAAACAATCTTCCGCGTCAGCCGTTTGAATGGTACCTTGATCTGCGGAAATATGGAAGTGTGCCGCATTCCGGGTTCGGTCTCGGCATTGAGAGAACAGTCGCGTGGATCTGCGGATTGGACCATGTCAGGGAGACAATTCCGTTTGCAAGAATGATTTACAGGAACACACCCTGAGCGGAAAGTAAAGGCTGTCGATCTCCGATTCTCGGACTCCGGATTTGTTATTTCTGAAATTTACGACATTAGATGAGGTAGCATGCTTCAAGTAAACGATCTCCGGAAGACTTACATGACCACGGTCGCATTAGACGGTGTGTCCTTTGAAGTAAAGCCGGGTGAAATATTTGGACTGCTCGGCCCGAACGGTGCTGGGAAAACGACGACAATTAGAATTTCACTCGGGATAATTGAACCCGACTCCGGTACCGTCCATTTTAATTCTAAGGAATTAACTCCGGAAATGAAAAATTTGCTGGCTTATCTTCCCGAAGAAAGGGGACTATATCGAAAAAGTAAAGTTATCGATGTCTTGGTGTATTTCGGAAGCTTAAGAGGTGTTCAGCCCGGTGACGCAAGGAAGCGCGCCGAAGCATGGCTTAAAAAGTTCGAGTTGTCGGAATATGGATACCGTAAAGTTGATGAATTGTCAAAGGGGATGCAGCAGAAGGTTCAGTTTATTTCTTGTCTCCTCCATGAACCAGAGTTTTTGATCCTCGACGAACCTTTTTCGGGACTTGATCCGGTTAATCAAATCCTGATCAAGGACATCATGCGTGAAATGAAACAGGCGGGGAAGACGATTGTTTTTTCAACACATCAGATGGAGCAGGCGGAGAAGCTCTGCGACAGAATCTGTCTGATAAATCACGGCAGGGTGATTCTTTATGGAGATCTGTCGGGAATAAAAAAAGATCATGGAAGCAATGTCATCCATCTGGAATTTGACGGCAACTCTTCAAGACTGCGACAATTATCTGACATTGCTTCGATGGATTTGTACGAAAATTATGCTGAAATAAAAATGAAAGATGGAACAAGCAGCCAGGAGCTGCTGAAAAGAGCAGTCGAACTCGTCGCCGTTACAAAGTTCTCCGTCCAAGAAGCATCCTTGAATTCTATCTTCATAGAAGCCGTCGGGGGAAAAATTGTCAATTAGAAAAATAATCTCCGTTGCCCGCTGGGAGTTCATAGAGAAGGTGAAAACAAAAGCGTTCATCATCTCCCTGATCATCACACCTCTCTTCATGATACTCATGAGCGTTGTCCCCACGCTCCTAATGACCAAGCCCGATACAACTACAACAAAAATAGGAATCATTGACGAGACGGGAGAAGTTGCATCTGTCTTAAACAAGGTCATGTTTGAAAAATTTAAATTGCCTGATGGTAAACCTAATTATGAGATTGTGTCCATCCCAGCCGGCGCACGCGAGCAGGCTAATAAGATGGTACTGCAGGAGCAGATATCGTCATACGTTCTAATAACCCCTGACATTACCCGTTCCAGAAAATTTGAATATATATCGCAGAACGTTTCAAACTTCAAAGAGATTGAGAGATTACAATCGGCAGTGAAAGACATAGTGGTTTCAAATGAGCTGCAGCGAAACGGGGTAAATCCTCAGCTTGTCAAGGATGTTTCAAAGCCGATTGGCCTGGAAACGATTAGACTCTCGAAGACGGGGACGGCACAGAAAGCTGAAGCCGGTTCTGGGTTCATGCTGGGATACATTTTTATCTTCGTACTTGCTCTCTTCATTTTAACTTCGGGTCAGCTCCTGGTTAGAAGCGTGGTTGAAGAAAAATCTAACAGGATAGTGGAAGTGCTCCTCTCATCCGCGAAGGCAGACGAGATAATGGCAGGAAAAATTCTCGGACTGAGTCTTCTTGGGTTGACTCAGCTTGCGGTGTGGGGAGTGATCGGCGTTGCATTTGCAGGGCAGCTTGCTGCCTTCATCACGATTCCGGATAACATATGGTGGGAGGTAATATTTTTTATCCTGGGATTCCTTTTTTACGCGTCGATATTTGTTATGGCCGGCGCGCCTGTAACGACAGAACAGGAAGCACAACAGGCGACACAATACGTATCGATGCTGCTGTTTTTCCCGATCATCTTTGCGTTTCTAGTGATCCAGAATCCAACTGCCGGTTACTTGAAAGTGCTCTCTTTTGTCCCTCTTCTCACCCCGACTATGATGGCTTTCAGAATCCCTGTCCAATCACCGGAGACTTGGGAACTGGTCTCGTGTGCGATGGTCTTAATTATCTCAACGTATTTTTGCATGATTGCGGCGGGAAGGATTTTCAGAATAGGGATTCTCGTATATGGCAAGCGTCCGAATTTGAAGGAATTAATGCATTGGGCGATGAAGAATGGATAGCAGGCCAGGAGCGCCTTTGTAAGGGGTCATCGCGTCACCTGATTGTCCTCGAGGTGCCCGGGACGTTGCTTATTTCGAGCTCGAAAGTTAAATTAACATTCCTGTGCCGTGAGGCAAAGGAGTGCCCTTAGGGTACTAAAAAGGAAAGGTGTGAAAAAGATACTCATAGCAATCGATGGTCCCGCTGGTTCCGGTAAAAGTACTACCGCGAAACTTGTCGCGCAGAAGCTGGGGTATATTTATTTGGATACAGGCGCGATGTATAGGGCAGTTACTCTGAAAGTACTTGAATCTCGCATCGATCTTTCAAATCAAAAAGAAATCGTAAAGTTGGCGGAGGAATCCGACATGGTTCTTAGTGACAATGGCGGCAAACTCCGAGTCTTTCTCGATGGAAATGATGTCACTGACAAGATAAGGTCGGAACAGGTCACTAAGAATGTAAGCCTGGTAAGTTCGTATCCTGGCGTCAGAACGGTCCTTGTCGAGAAGCAGCGCGCTATTGGCTCGAGGAAAGGTTGTGTCGTTGATGGTCGGGATATTGGAACCGTTGTCTTTCCGGATGCCGATTTGAAATTCTACATGACTGCCGATATCATGGAACGCGCGCGACGGCGGCAAGCAGAACTTTCTCAAAGTGGAATTGAACTCCCGATCGTGCAGGTCGTCCGCGAGTTGAAGGAGCGGGATTTGAAAGACTCGACCCGCGAAGCGAGTCCATTGAAAAAAGCGGATGATGCGATTGAAATAGATACGACAAGCCTCACAATAGATGAACAGGTTGGAAAGATTCTAAGCTATGCGAATGATGCCATGGTAACGTTAGAAGGGATCGAAAGGAAATGAAGGTAACGGTTGACAGGAACGGCGGCTTCTGCTGGGGAGTCGTCAGAGCGATAGATTTTGCGGAAGAGGAGCTTGCTAATTCAAACAAGCTCTATTCACTTGGAGACATAATTCATAATCCTTCGGAGATTGAGCGCCTGAACGAAAAAGGTTTGCAGACAATTTCGCATAAAGACTTAGAAAATATAAAGGACGCAAAGGTTTTAATAAGGGCACACGGCGAGCCGCCATCGACTTACGAAATTGCAAGAAAATATAATTTAGAAATTATCGATGCGACATGCCCCGTTGTCACGAAGCTCCAGGAAAGAATAAGAAAATTCCACGACGACGGCTATCAGGTCGTAATCTTCGGTAAAAAGGATCATGCTGAAGTGATAGGACTGCGGGGAGTCTGTAATGACGAGGCCATCGTAGTCAAGTCGGTGGAGGAAGCTCTGCTCCAGGTCAATTTCAACCGGAAAACGGTCCTTTTTTCTCAGACCACGATGGATAAGCCGACGTTCTACGCAATCAAGGACGCGTTGTCGAGGAAAATTAAGGATCTTGTTGTCGGGACGATGGAAGACATAGCTAAGAATTTTCTTGCCAAGGATACAATTTGCGGACAGGTTTCCGGAAGAGACAAAAAACTCAGGGAGTTCGCCGCACAGAACGACGTCATCGTCTTTGTCGCCGGCAAGAGCAGTTCGAACGGAAAAGTGTTGTTCGAAATATGTAAGGAAGAAAATAAATCTTCCTACTTTATCGAAGATGAAAGTGAGCTTCAGGCATCGTGGTTCGAAAATGCGGAGACCGTCGGCGTCACCGGCGCGACTTCCACTCCGCAATGGCTCATGGAAAAGGTTAAAGACGCTGTCCTTAATCTTGAGCTCGCTGTCAATGACACGAGATGAAGAGTTTGATAATCGAAAATGAACATTCAAATCAAGCCGCCCCAATGCCGCCTTGTAGTCAGCTGCACTTCATGGTCGGCATCCCGCTACATGTATTGAGAAATTGAGCGGGATTAACTGATGTCTAACAAAAACTGTTCGCTTTGCGTCGGACTTCCCCGCGGCTTCCGTCCGATGTTTGGTGATAAATTCTATCATGCGATTAGCGATTAGCTATTTGGCGTTTAAGGAGAAAATTAATGGCTGAAGGAATCGAAAATCCTGTAAGCGGAGAAAACGTTTCTGAGACTATGACAATTCAAAAGAATGATGAAACATCAACGAGGAAGGTGCAATCTGCAAAGGTCAGGCTATTGGCGGGCGAGGATTCGCCGTACAGCGAAGAAGAGCTGAAGGAAATGGTCGACCTTTATGATAAGAGCTTGAAGCAGTTCGACGCCGGCGAGATTGTGAAGGGGCGAGTCATAAGTTTTACGGATAATGATGTCATCGTTGATATCGGATTCAAATCATCCGGCTTGGTACCGAAGATCGAGTTCCCGAACTTGGCGGAGTTGAAACCGGGCGATGAAGTGGAAGTTTTTCTCGATAGCGTCGAGGATCAAGATGGACAGGTTGTATTGTCGAGACGGCGTGCTGATTTTATTAGGATTTGGGACCGGATTGTCAGCGCACATGACAACCAGACAGTGTTGCAGGGAACCGTGCTGAGGCGCGTGAAGGGCGGATTGATGGTAAACCTCATGGGACTCGAATCATTTTTGCCTGGGTCTCAGGTTGACGTTAAGCCCGTCAGGGATTTCGATTCTTACGTCGGCAAAACCATGGACTTCCGGGTCGTGAAGATCAATGAAGCCGCTGAAAATGTGGTTGTAAGTCACAAAGCTTTGCTCGAAGCGGAGCTCGAGGAGCAGCGGAAACGTATTTTGTCCGGACTTGAGAAAGGATTGATTCTCGAAGGAATAGTCAAAGCCATTACCGAGTTCGGCGTGTTTGTCGATCTCGGCGGAGTGGATGGATTGATTCACATCACTGATCTATCGTGGGGCAGGGTTAATCATCCTTCCGAAATCGTGAAACTCGATCAGAAAATACAAGTTGCGGTTACAGATTTCGATGAGGAGAAGAAACGCATCTCGCTTTCAATGAAAGCGCTGCAGCCGGAGCCGTGGAAGAATATCGAAGACAAATATCATGTCGGCCAAAAGGTCAACGGGAAAGTCGTTTCTCTGACTGAATATGGAGCATTTATCGAGATTGAAAAGGGAATCGAAGGCCTCATCCATATATCCGAAATGAGTTGGACTGAACACATCAAACATCCGTCACAGAAAGTCTCAATGGGTCAGACTGTGGATGCCGTCATTCTCAGCCTCGACATCGGGAACAAAAAGCTCTCCTTGGGACTAAAGCAGCTTGAGCCTGATCCTTGGGAACAACTCATTGAAAAGTATCCCACGGGCTCCAAACATAAAGGCATTGTACGCAACCTCACCAACTTTGGAGTATTCCTAGAACTTGAGAGCGGTGTTGATGGGTTGATTCATATTTCAGATCTTTCGTGGACAAAAAAGATCCGGCATCCGGGTGAACTTGTAAAGCGCGGAGATGAAATTGAAGTTGTGGTACTTTCTGTGGACAAGGATCAAAGGAGAATCTCTCTCGGTCACAAACAAGCCCTCGATAATCCCTGGGATAAGTTCGAAGAAACCTTCAAGCTCGGTTCTGAAGCTGAAGGCAAAATTATCAGACATATCGAGAAAGGCGCAATCGTCGAACTTCCCGGAGAGGTCGACGGATTTGTTCCGCATTCTCACATGGCGCCTATGAGCTTGAAGAACTACGTAGCGCACTTTCCTGCAGATGAAAAACTTAAATTCAAAGTCATCGAATTTGACAAGGAGGGAAAGCGGATCGTTCTTAGCATCAACGAATATTTCAAAGACAAAGACCCGGAGTTGTACAAAGAGTTTCTTTCCGCTCATAAGATAAACCCGGACGAAAGGCACGAGAGAAAGCCGCGGAAGTTCGAAAAAAAACCGAAGGATGCGATGACTGAGGAAGCACATCATGATGCACCATCGGAAGGAACCGTGACGGCGGAGTCCGCAAAAGGCAGCGACGAAGCACATTAGCCGGTTTACCGAATAGACCTTCGGCGATCGCGAAGGCGGCATCCTGATTTGCTTTTTGCACGGCTTGATTCTTCCGTGTTTGCCGCTAAATTTTTCTTATGATGGAAAAGAAGCGAGTTGCGTTAGAAAACCTCGGATGCAAGCTGAACTATGCCGAGACGATCCAGATAGAAAAGGAATTTAGGCGTCGCGGGTTTGATATTGTTGATCCTTCTTCTTCTGCCGATATTTTTGTAATAAATACGTGTACGGTTACTCAAAGCGCAGATAGCGACTGCCGCCAGGTGGTCAGGCGGGCACTTCGAACTTCTCCCCAGGCATTTGTCGTGGTCACTGGCTGCTATGCACAGGGCAAACCCGACGAGGTGGCACAAATAGAAGGTGTTGACCTTGTGTTGGGCGCGAAAGAAAAATTCGAGTTGTTCGACCACGTTGACGAATTTACCAAGAATTATCATGCACGAATTTTCGTGGGACCGGTCGAAGATGCGGTAGAGTTTGGCGCTGCAGATTCAGCGGTCCATAATGCACGGTTGCCCGCTGCGAGAGGCGAGCGCACCGAAGCACGATCCGGGGTACAGGCACGTACAAGAGCTTTCCTAAAAGTTCAAGATGGATGCAGCTACAATTGTTCCTATTGTACAATTCCGAAAGTCAGAGGTGTTAGCCGAAGTCCATCAGTTGCGTTTCTTGTGACGCAGGCGGAAGAAATTGCCGCGAATGGATTTAAAGAGGTGGTCCTAAGCGGGGTCAATGTCGGTGATTTCCAGAAGCGAGGCGGCGATTCGTTTTTCAAGCTACTGACCGAGCTTGAGAAGGTGGACGGGATTGAACGAATTAGAATCAGCTCCATAGAGCCGAATCTGCTGACAAAAGACATCGTAAAATTTGTTGCCTCATCGACAAAGTATTGCAAGCATTTTCACGTGCCTCTCCAGAATGGCTGCGATGAAATCTTGAAGAAGATGCGGCGCCGATACGACAGTGTGCAATATCGGGAGATTGTCGAGTATGTGAAGGAGACTATACCTCACGCGGGGATAGGTGCGGATGTCATTGTCGGATTTCCCGGTGAGACACCAGAGTTATTTGAAAAAAGTCTCGGCTTCATAGAAAATTTGCCGTTGTCCTATCTTCATGTTTTTACCTACTCCGAGCGCGAAGGAACTGACGCTACAACGCTTGACGGAATTGTCGACTCGAGGGTTCGCAAGAAAAGGAGCGAAGCCCTTCGAATGCTTTCATCGCGAAAAAGATATGAGTTTAACAGGAAGCATGTGGGCAAGATAATGAAAGTCTTGATTGAAGAAGAAGTCAAGAATGGGAAAATGTTCGGGTTCACTTCTAATTACATTCGAGTCGAGATCGAATCAAACCCCTCAAAAGTAAATGAAATATGCGATGTTCTCATAACCGGTGTCAGCGACAACACAGTCATGGGACGGGTGATTCTATAATGGGAAATGAGTGAAGAAGAGTTGGAAACGAGAAGTCGCAAGTCCAAAGTCGGGGGCCGCATGTCAAAATTCAAGCTTAGTTCATTTTCTTTATTGCTTACACTTTGTTTCTCGTTATCGCTTGACATAAACACGTCGTTTTCTCAATTCATAAGTCCAAGCAAAGCTGTGACAAAACTCGACCTAAGCACGAGTCTTTTGAAAAGCGAAGAAGGGATCAATTCTCTTGATCAGGCTCCGGTCAGACGAAAATCTCCCGGACTTGCGGCATTTATGTCGTTGGCTGTGCCAGGATTAGGAGAACTCTATGCAGGCAGGTATGATGTAGGGAAATATTCCACGATAGCCGAAGTGTCATTATGGGTGTTCTACACTGCCGTAGAAGTTTATTCGGATCAGGTGCGCAGCGACGCGATCAATTACGCAAGGATCTATGCTGGTGCCCAGGTTGAGGGGAAATCCGATCAATTTTTTGTCGACCTTGGAAACTTTCTTAATACCAACGACTACAATATTCAAAAAATCCATAATGGCGAGAACAATTTGATCTACTCGGCTTCTCTTTATCAGTGGCAATGGCAATCGGATGCTGACAGGGCTAAGTTCAAAAGCCTCAGAATCAAAGCTGATGAGTTTCTGAATTACGGCCGGTACGCAGCCGCCGTAATCATATTCAATCATATTGTCAGTGCATTCGATGCCGCGCGGCTTGCCGTGGGCGTCAATGCTTCCGCCGCAACTTCTCTTGATAATTCTCCGAGGACAGAGGGAATTTATTTGAAGCTAGCAGCCTCGTTTTAGGCGAAGCACATGTCGTCTATTGGGGCACTCGGGGATTGTTATCTTAATTGGCTGCAAGCGAGGCGTCATAAGCGTCTACGTCACTGCACCGTCCCATCATCCAAGTATTCTTTCATTCTCACGTCGCTGCTATATTAAACCAGACAGATGCGCAATATCGCCCTCTTAGTCGAATATGATGGTACAGCTTACAATGGCTGGCAGATACAAAAAAATGGCCGAAGCATTCAAGCTACTATTGAGAAGGCTCTGAGCAAGATTCTTCAGGAGAAAATCAAGATCATAGGTGCTGGGAGAACGGATGCTGGAGTTCACGCCGCGGGACAGGTTGCTAATTTCCATGCCCGTTCAAACATGGAAGCGGTAAAAATTGCTTATGCACTCAACGGGATCCTGCCGCAAGACATAGCGATTCGGAAGGCTGCCGATGTGTCAGATGATTTCCATTCACGATTCGACGCGAAATCGCGAGTATACGTCTACAGGATTACTCGTCGGAAAGCTCCACTCATGAGACACTATGCAGCTTTTTCCCACATCGACCTGTCGATTGACCTGATGAACCAAGCATCCGCATTTCTTATTGGTGAAAAGAATTTCAAATCATTCACGAAATATGCGGATCAGCGAAAGCGCTTCGTTTGCGGTGTGACAAAGGCGGAATGGAGGGGAAAAAGAGGAAACAGGAGGGAGGAACCGGAAGTCGGTGAATCAGGGGCCGTTCCCCTATCTCCTGGCTCTGTGCTTGTTTTCGAGATAGAAGCTGATCGGTTTCTTCATGGAATGGTAAGGGCCATTGTGGGGACATTGATAGATGTAGGCCGCATGAAAATATCAGTCGAAGGTTTTAAGAATATTTTGAATTGTGAGGACCGCTCCATGGCACGAATGTCCGCGCCGGCATGCGGTTTGTGCCTCGAAGAGGTAAGATATGGGCTTGATATTTGGCGACAAAAATGAAAACTGGCACATCCAGTTTCAAAAATCTCCTTCACATGTTACCGCAAGGTAATTTTTATATTGGCACGGAAAATTTTTCTTTAGACCTACCTTTAAAAAACACTATTTCTGCGGAAAAATACTGTTTAGCAACGTTAGCGTTATCGGCACCGCAGTTGCAGATATATTGAAGCATTTGCTTGGAAATTGCCCAAAACGGCCGAAAAAGCTTGACTTTCTGAGAGAATGGAATCTATATTCGGTTGTGAAATGGCAATGAAGAATTTCTTATCATTTATAAAAACCCTAAGGAGGTTAGTATGGGACAACAACAACTTCTTCTGATTGTTCTAGGAGTAATCATCGTGGGTATCGCCATAGCGGTCGGTATCTCGATGTTCAAGAGCAACGCACAAACGTCGAACCGTGATCAACTCATTAACGACTTGAATAACCTTGCG